>CAJYRU010000194.1 GCA_913777295.1 uncultured Sphingomonas sp.
GTCGCGGCGCAGTTCGTGGCGCGACTGGGCCATGGCCGGGGTGGCGACGGCGGGAAGGGCGACGGTGGCGGCCAGTGCGGCCAGAATGATCTTTCGCATCGGGATTGCTCCTGTCCTCGTGATGAGGATGGCAATGCCCGAGTCGCGCTGAACGCACCGCGAATGCGATTGTCAGCCTTCTGAAAGGCTTGGCCCGATTTTCCCCCATCATTCCCGGAAAGGCGGGAAGCCATAAACGTCGACGTTGCGGATCAAGGCAGGTCGATCGCGCCGATGGATTCCAACCGGCGCGAGCATGACGAAGCGTTCGTTCGAAAAGCGCCGAGCGAACCTTACTGGTTCTGCGCCGGCCCGCCGGTACCCGGCGCCCCGACCGTGCCGATATTGCCGAACAGGTCGCGGAAGAAGTTCGATTCGCGGCCCAGCGTCGGGGTCTTCTTGTCCCACGGGCTGATGCCGACGACCTGATCGACGCCGGTACGGTCGATCTTTGTCACATTGCCGGCCTGGTCGAAACTGATCTTCAGCGTCGTCTGGTCGACCGCGCGCGGGCGGTTGAACGCCAGGTTGCGGCTGTCGCGCGACAGATAGAACCATTCGCGGTCCGAAAACTGGCCGACAAAGGTCGGCGTGCCCAGCGTCTGCAGCACCGACTGGCGGGTATCCACGCCCGGCTGGACCGCGTTGACCAGATCGGGATCGATGACATAGCCCTGATGGCTGCGCAGCTTCGTGCAACCTCCCAGGCCCGCCGCGGCACAGGCGATCATCAGCGCCACTGCGCCACGGGTGGGGAACCGAACCATAAAATCTCCGTCCAGCGAACGCGCGACCGGGCGCACGCGATTGCATCGCGCGGCCATGCGTTCAATATGACGGACCCGCGCCATCCACAAGCGCGCCCTTCATCTGCCCGGAGAGTCATGCCGCTGTCCCGCCTGTTCCGTCGCGAACCCCCGCCGCGCATCGCCGCGGCGCTCTATGCCGCGGTCGTCGCGCGCGGGCGGATGCCGCACTGGTATCTGGCCGGTGCGGTGCCTGACACGCTCGACGGGCGGTTCGACATGATCGCCGCCGTGCTGGCGATGGTGATGCTCCGGCTGGAGGGCGAGGGGGCAGGGGCCGCCCCCGCCGCGAGTCTGGCCGAATGTTTCGTCGACGACATGGACGGCCAGCTGCGCCAGATCGGCTTTGGCGACATGGTCGTCGGCAAGCATATCGGGCGGATGATGGCCGCGCTGGGCGGACGGCTGGGTGCGTATCGCGACGGGCTGGCGGACGGAACGTTCGAGGCGGCACTGGTGCGCAACCTGTATCGCGGAGACGAACCTGCGCCCGCCGCGCTCACCCATGTCGCTACCGAATTGCGCGCCTTTCGCGCCGCGCTCGACGGCGTGGCCATCGACGATCTCCTTGCCGGAAAACTGCCATGACGCCCGAATTCCACCGCCCCGTCCGCATCGACCAGATCGGGGAGGGGGAGATGCGCCAGCATATCGCGGCGGACGCCGATGAACGTCGTCACCTGATGGGCCGCTTCAACCTGCTCGAACTCGATTCGCTTGAGGCGGACTATGCCCTGCGCCGCGACGCCGCCGGCATCGTCGCCACCGGCCGGCTGACGGCGAAGGTCGCGCAACCCTGCGTCGCCAGCGGCGAACCCGTGCCGGAATCGGTCGACGAACCCTTCACCCTGCGCTTCCTGCCCGAAGGCAGCGTGGAACAGGGCGAACTCGAACTCGACGACGACGCGCTCGACACCATGTTCTACACCGGCGCATCGATCGACCTTGGCGAAGCGGCGGCGGAAACCCTCGCCCTCGCGCTCGACCCCTATCCCCGCAGCCCCCATGCCGAGGAAGCTCTGCGTTCGGCCGGCGTGCTGAAGGAAGAGGAGGTCACGCCGCTCTCCGCGCTGGGCGGCTTGGCCGACCTGCTGAAGAAATAGGCGAGGGGGGAGTCAGCCGATCCCCCGCGCCAGCAGCGAAGCGATGACATCCGCCACCTCGTCGGGCGCACGATCCTCGTCCCACACGCCGTAGCGCAGGCCCAGAAACACGTTCATCCCCATGATCGCCCAGGCATGGACCTCCGCCTGCGCGTCGTCCGGCCCGGTGCGGATGCGCGCGGCGATGCGATCGGCGGTCGTCGAATAATGCCGCCGGAAACTGGCCGGATCGACGAACTCCGCCTCGTCGATGATGCGATAGATTTCCTTGTGGCTCCGCACGAACCGGATGAATTCCAGCAGGCCGGCACGTTCCGCCGCGATGCGCCCGTCGGCCTCGCGAATCGCCGGGCCGACATGGTCGCGCACCTGCGCCGACATGTCGGCGACCAGCGCGCGGAACACCGCGTCCTTCGAATCGAAATAGGTGTAGAAACTGCCCAGCGCCACGCCGGCCCGCCGGGTGATCCCGCTGATCGATCCCTCGTGAAACCCCTTTTCCCCGAATTCGGCGGCGGCGGCGTCGAGGATGGCGCGCTGCGTCCGGCGACCGCGTTCGGTGCGCGGCACCTTGTCCACCGATGCAGGGGCACCGGGACCGGCAGCGTCGGTCGCCATGATTTTTCTCCTCTCCTTCCGGGCATAAGTTGAAACCCGGTTCATCTTTCAGTATAGCGAAGCGCAACGACGTACAACCCGGCCAACGGGTGGCGTTCATATCAGGGAGAGGTCGATGCGCCGCATATTCGCAATCCGCGCCAGCTTGCTCATGGGGGCGGCGCTCGCCGCATCGCCCGCACTGGCCCAAACCACGGAAACGCCGCCCGCCGCGCCGGCCGAATCGGCCTCGGTGGTCGAAGATCAGGGTGACGGCGACATCGTCGTCACCGCCCGCCGCCGCGCCGAAAGCGTCATCGACGTGCCGATCGCCATGTCGGTCGTCACCGGCGACCAGCTGAGCCGCGCCGGCGCGGTCGACATCACCGCGTTGCAGGACAAGACCCCTAACCTGACGCTGCAGATCGCGCGCGGGTCGAACTCGACGCTGATCGCCTTCAGCCGCGGCGTCGGGCAGCAGGACCCGCTCTGGGGCTTCGAACCCGGCGTCGGCCTGTATCTCGACGACGTCTATGTCGCCCGGCCGCAGGGCGCGGTGCTCGATATCTTCGACGTCGAGCGCGTGGAAGTGCTACGCGGGCCGCAGGGGACGCTCTACGGCCGCAACACCATCGGCGGCGCGATCAAATACGTCACCAAGCGGCTGGGCAACGACTATGCGGCCACCGCCCGTGCCTCCTACGGATCGTACAACCAGTTCGATCTGGTCGGGCAGGTGACCGTGCCGATCGGCGACACCTTCGCGATCGGCGGGGCGATCGCCCGCTACAAGCGCGACGGTTATGGCACCAACCTGACCACCGGGGCCGACCAGTATGACAAGGACGTGCTGGCCGCGCGCGTATCGGCCGAATGGACGCCGACCGATGCAATCTTCGTCCGCGTCGCGGGTGACCGCACGCTCGACCGGTCGAACCCGCGCCACGGCACCCGCCTGACTGGCAACGGCAACGACCCGCGCTATGCCCCGACCGGCAATGTCTACGACACCCGCGCCGGCATCGGCGATCGCAACCGCGTGGTCGCGCAGGGTGTGTCGCTGACCGGCGAGTTCCAGCTCTCCGACCTGCTGACCTTCAAGTCGATCAGCGCCTACCGTGAAGGCGCGACCAACACCGTCATCGATTTCGACAACACCGCGCTGCCGACACTCGACGTGCCGGCGGAATATGACGACAACCAGTTCACCCAGGAACTGCAGCTGCTGCTGCAGGGCGACCGGGTGCAGGGCGTCGTCGGCCTCTATTACCTGAACGCCACCGCATCGGGCGCGTTCGACACGGTGCTGGGCGGCCTCAACCTGACCACGCTGACCTCGGGCGAGGTAAAGACGAAAAGCTATGCCGCGTTCGGCGACATCAGCTTCGACGTGACCGACCAGCTGAAGATTTCGGGCGGTCTGCGCTATACCAAGGACGACAAGACCGGCACCGTCTTCCGCCGCAACTATACCGGCATCCGGTCCCCGCGCTTCGGCAATGCCAATGCGGTGCCGGGGTTGATCCGCACCAATTACACCAACGACCGCAGCTTTGACCAGTTCACCCCGCGCGTCTCGATCAGCTACGAGCCGCGCAAGGACCTGAACCTGTATGCGTCGTGGGGCAGGGGGTTCAAATCGGGCGGGTTCGACATGCGCGGCGACGCCGTGTTCACCCCGACCACCGTCAATGGCTATGATCCCGAAAAGATCACCAGCTACGAAGTCGGCATGAAGGGCGCGTTCCTCGACCGCACCCTGTTCCTCAACATGGCCGGCTATTATTCGCGCTACACCGACCAGCAGGTCACGATCCAGGTGCCGAACGTCAACGGCGGCATCGCCAGCTTCGTGGATAACGCCGGCAAGGCCGACATCTACGGGCTGGAG
>CAJYRU010000195.1 GCA_913777295.1 uncultured Sphingomonas sp.
TGGTGGGAAGCGGACATTCCGCTTACGGAAGCGCCGACCTGCATAGCCGGCATAGTGCCGTGCCGCCGTGGCCTCGTTCCCGAAAAGGATCGTGGCCGTTGAAAAAGTCGGTCTCACGCTGACCATCCGCCACTGGTATGCCCTTTCGCAAACTAATTGACAGAGGTGAGGGTGTCATAGCCTCATCATCGGTCCAAACCGCTGATATAAGCGTCATTTAGCGAGGGTTTTGATCGGCTCTGGCCGGAGCAATCGAAGGCAGGAGGGCCGGATCAATGAATTCCGTCGAGCGCCGACTAAACGCCATCGTAACGAATTCGACGATGGCAATTTTTCTGATGGACGATCGCCAGCACTGCATCTTCATGAACGCAGCGGCTGAGGCATTGACCGGCTATCGATTAGAGGAGGCGCTGGATCGTCCCCTCCATGACGTGGTCCATCACCAGCGGCCGGATGGAAGTCCCTATCCGCTGGAAGAATGCCCCATCGATCAGGCCTTCCCCGAGCGTGAGCGCATGCAGGGCGAGGAGATATTCGTCCACAAGGACGGGCGTTTCTACCCCGTCGCCTTCACTGCTTCCCCGATCACGGGCGATGACGGCCAGCCCATCGGAACGATCATCGAAGTCCGGAACCTCGCCGAGGAAAAGGCGCGTGAGACTGCATTGCGGGAAAGCGAAAGCCGTTTTCGCAACATGGCGGATCATGCTCCCGTGATGATGTGGGTAACGGACCCATCCGGTTCCTGCACTTACCTGAACCGCCAATGGTACGAATTCACGGGCCAGACACCCGCGGAAGCTGAAGGCTACGGCTGGCTCGAAGCGACGCATCCGGATGACCGTACTCGCGCGCACGACGCCTTCGTCACGGCAAACAGTGAGCGTCGACCCTTCCGTGTGGAATATAGGCTACAGCATATCTCCGGCGGCTACCGCTGGGCGATCGATGCCGCGAGCCCCCGCTTTGGGGATGACGGACAATATCTCGGCTACATCGGTTCGGTCATCGACATCCATGAACGTCGCGAGGCCGAAGAGCGGCTAGCTCTGAGCGAAGAGCAATTGCGATTGGCGCTCGAAGTAGCGGAGATCGGCCAGTGGGACGTCGATCAGTCCACCGGTCGCATGTTCTGGCCACCGAGCATTAAAGCCATGTTTGGCATTTCGCCCGACGTGCCGGTGACATTGGACGATTACCGCGACAGCCTGCATCCCGATGACCGCGAAAAGACCCTCAGCGCCTACGCCTCTGCAAGCGACCCCAGCCTTCGAGCCTTATACGACGTCGAATATCGCACGATCGGAAAGGAGGACGGCGTGGTCCGCTGGGTTGCGGCCAAGGGTCGGGGCCTCTTCGATGAACAGGGTCATTGCTACCGGGTGATCGGCACCGCGATCGATATCACCGCCCGCAAGGCGGTGGAGATCCGCTTGCAGCAGTTGAACGAACGACTGGAGCACGAGGTCGCGCAGCAGACCGCGGAACGCAACCGGGTCTGGGAGATGAGCCCCGATCTGTTGGCCATCATGGGCTTCGACGGCTTTCTAAAGGCGATCAACCCCGCTTGGGAACCGACACTCGGGCGCGACACCGCAACATTGTTGGCGATGTCGTTCCGCGAACAGGTCCATCCAGACGATCACCAGGCGGTACAAGCCGTGATGGAAAGGCTCCTGCGCGGCGACAAGGTCGAACGGTTCGAAGAGCGGCTCGCACATGCCGATGGCAGCTGGCGGTGGATATCCTGGACCCTCGTGCCCGAGGGCGACGTCTTCTACGCGGTCGGGCGGGACGTGACGATGGAACGGGAGGCCGCTCAGGAGCTGATGCAGGCGCAGGAAGCCTTGCGGCAAAGCCAGAAAATGGAAGCGATGGGCCAGCTGACTGGTGGCGTTGCGCATGATTTCAACAATCTGCTGACGCCCATCGTGGGGGCGCTCGATCTGCTGCAGCGCAAGGGCGTGGGCGGCGAACGCGAACAGCGTCTAATTGAAGGGGCGATCCAGTCGGCCGACCGCGCCAGGATCCTGGTGCAGCGCCTTCTCGCCTTTGCGCGCCGACAGCCCCTGCAACCGGCTGCGGTGCATATCGCCGGACTTGTGAAAGGCATGGCCGACTTGCTTGCCAGCACGACCGGACCTCAGGTCCACGTCGTCGTGGAGGTGGCAGAGGATTTGCCGCCCGCCAGAGCGGACGCCAACCAGCTTGAAATGGCGCTGCTGAACCTCGGCGTGAATGCGCGCGACGCCATGCCCCGGGGGGGAACACTTCGGATCAGTGCCACACGCGACAGCGTGCGGGAGCCCCGCGGCCCCCTCAAGCGTGGCCATTACATCCGTCTTTCAGTAGCGGATACCGGAATGGGCATGGATGAGGCTACCGTCGCCCGCGCCGTCGAACCGTTCTTCTCGACCAAAGGCGTTGGCAAGGGGACGGGCCTGGGCCTTTCGATGGTGCATGGTCTCGCCGCGCAGCTCGGCGGCGCCTTGACCCTCAGCAGCCGGGAAGGCGTCGGCACCAACGTAGAGTTGTGGCTTCCGATCAGCGCCACGATCGCCGAAGGCAGCTATGCGCCGTCCACTCCAACGCCGACGAGCGCCGATCGGGGCGTGGTACTACTGGTCGATGACGAAGACGTCGTTCGCGCGAGCACGGCCGATATGCTCGAGGAACTCGGATACGAGGTGCTGGAGGCGGCATCCGGGGAAGCTGGGCTGGCGCTGGTTGCGGAGGGCGCCGTCCCTGACCTTCTCGTCACCGACCATCTCATGCCCGGGATGAGCGGGGTGGAACTCGCCCAAGCGTTGCGAGCCACCTTGCCGGATCTGCCGGTCCTCATCGTATCCGGCTATGCCGATGTGGAAGACCTGTCACCCGGACTAGCCCGCCTCACAAAGCCGTTCAGGAGCGCGGAACTCGCGACATGCCTTGCTCAGATCACGATCTCGAACCGCGAGGCCTAACGCCGCCATATGATCCCTTAAAGGGGTCCGATGAGAGGATGGTCAAAATCTTACGCTAAGGCCGGCGACCGTCCGGATTGAAAACCCGTAGCGAGGAGGCCGCCCTGCTTATCGTGCCTAAAGGCGTCCAAAGCATCAGCTTCCCACATTCTTTTCCCGATCGCTTTCTCCCTAATGCGCCCTTCGAGGATGAGGAATCCGGAATGGTTGGGCTGAACCGATGGCCGCTTTCGGGAACACAGAT
>CAJYRU010000196.1 GCA_913777295.1 uncultured Sphingomonas sp.
GGCCGCCTTCGGCGACTCGACCGTCTACATGGAAAAATATCTGGGCAATCCCCGGCATATCGAATTCCAGGTGTTCGGCGACGGCAACGGCCAGGCGATCCATCTGAGCGAGCAGTCGCGCTCGCCCAGATGGATCGCCTGGCCGTTGCCGTCGCCGAACACCTGGAATTCGATATGCCGGGGATTGCCCAGATATTTTTCCATGTAGACGGTCGAGTCGCCGAACGCGGCCTTCGCCTCCGAACCCGCCTGCTGCATCAACGTTTCGAGCTGGTCTTCGGACGGCACGACCTTCATGCCGCGACCGCCGCCGCCCGATGCCGCCTTGATGAGCACCGGATAGCCGATCTCGGCCGCGAGCGCCTTGGCCTCCTCGACATCCGAAATCGCGCCGTCCGAACCGGGGACGAGCGGCAGGCCGAGCGCGCCGGCGGTGCGCTTGGCCTCCACCTTGTCGCCCATGATGCGGATATGCTCGGGCTTCGGGCCGACGAAGATCAGGCCATGCGCCTCGACGATCTCGGCGAACTTGGCGTTCTCGGAGAGGAAGCCATAGCCGGGGTGGATCGCGTCCGCGCCCGAAATCTCGGCGGCCGAGATGATGTTCGGGATGTTGAGATAGCTGTCGCCGGCGGCCGGCGGGCCGATGCACACCGCCTGGTCGGCCAGGCGCACATGCATGGCATCGGCGTCGGCCGTGGAATGCACGGCGACGGTCTCGATCCCCATCTCGTGACAGGCGCGGTGGATGCGAAGCGCGATCTCACCACGATTGGCGATCAGGAGTTTCTTGATCTGCGCCAAGGCGGCTTACTCGACGACGACCAGGGGCTGGTCGAACTCGACCGGCTGGCCGTTCTCGACCAGGACGGCCGTCACGGTGCCCGCCTGGGTCGCGGTGATCGGGTTCATCACCTTCATGGCTTCCACGATCAGCAGCGTGTCACCGGCCGCGACCTTCTGGCCCACCGAGGCGAAGGGCTTGGCGTCCGGCTCGGCCGACAGATAGACGGTGCCGACCATCGGCGACTTCACGGCATTGGCCGAGACGGCCGGGGCCGGGGCGCCGACTTCCGCAGCGGCGGGAGCAACGTGCGCCGCCGCCGCCGGGGCGGGGGCCGCCACAGGCGCTGGCGCATAGGCCATCTGGGCCACGGCCGCCGCCTTGCGCGCGACGCGGATCTTGCGGTCGCCATGCTCGACCTCAATCTCGGTCAGGGCGGTGGCGTCGAGCAGCTCGGCGAGCTGACGGACGAGGTCGACATCGACCTTCATCGCTTGTTCAGTCTTTTCGGTCATGGGACGCGCTCCTGTCAGAACCGGGCCGCGGCTTCAAGCGCGAGCAGATAGGATTGCGCGCCAAAACCGGCGATTGTGCCTTTTGCGGCACGCCCGATATAGCTTTCATGGCGGAAAACCTCCCGCGCATGGGGGTTGGAAAGGTGAACCTCGATCACCGGAGTCGTCACCGACTTGATCGCGTCGTGAATCGCGATCGAGGTGTGGGTGAAGCCCCCGGCGTTGAGCAGCACGGCTTTCGCCTCATAGGCCTGGGCCTCGTGCAGCCAGTCGATCAGATGGCCTTCATGGTTGGACTGGCGCATGTCGATCTCCAGATCGAGTTCGCGGGCCCGATCCTCCAGCATCCCCGCGATATCGTCCAGCGTGTCATGGCCGTAGATATGCGGCTCGCGCATACCCAGCAGGTTCAGGTTCGGCCCGTTGAGGACATAAACGGTCGCGGGCATCGGCACTCCCATGGTTGCGGCTCGGGGTGGCCGGGCCTAGATCGAGGGCCTTCCTTAACCGCTTGCCCACCTCGCAGTCGAGCGGGCAGCGACTGCATGGTAAGTGACACACATATGCCCCACACCGATGGAACCGTGACGATCACCGTGAATGGCGAGCATAAGCGGGTGCCTGCGGGCCTGTCGCTCGCCGATCTGGCGAGCCAGCTCGGGCTGGTGCCCGAAAAGGTGGCGGTGGAGCGCAATCTGGAGGTCGTGCCGCGCTCGACGCTGGCGCAGGTGCAGGTGGAGGATGGCGACGAGATCGAGATCGTGCACTTCGTCGGCGGTGGCGACCATGCCGCGCCGGTCGTCGAGGATGATTCGTGGGAGGTCGCGGGGCAGCGTTTCCGTTCGCGCCTGATCGTCGGCACGGGCAAGTATAAGGACTTCGCGCAGAATGCGGCGGCGGTCGAAGCCTCCGGCGCGGAGATCGTCACGGTCGCGGTGCGCCGGGTCAATGTGTCGGACCGCAATGCGCCGATGCTGACGGATTTCATCGACCCGAAGAAGATCACCTATCTGCCCAACACGGCGGGCTGCTTCACGGCCGAGGATGCGATCCGCACACTCCGCCTAGCGCGCGAGGCGGGCGGCTGGGACTTGGTCAAGCTGGAAGTGCTGGGCGAGGCGAAGACGCTCTACCCGGACATGTATGAGACGCTGCGCGCGACCGAGGTGCTGGCCAAGGAAGGCTTCAAGCCGATGGTCTACTGCGTCGACGATCCCATCGCGGCGAAGCGGCTGGAGGATGTCGGGGCGGTCGCGATCATGCCGCTGGGCGCGCCGATCGGGTCGGGGCTGGGCATCCAGAACAAGGTGACGATTCGCCTGATCGTCGAAGGCGCGAAGGTGCCGGTGCTGGTCGATGCGGGCGTCGGCACCGCGTCTGAGGCGGCGGTGGCGATGGAGCTGGGCTGCGATGGCGTGCTGATGAACACCGCGATTGCCGAGGCCAAGGACCCGGTGCTGATGGCGCGCGCGATGAAGGCCGGGGTCGAGGCGGGGCGCATGGCGTATCGCGCAGGCCGCATGGGCATGCGCCGCTATGCCGACCCGTCGAGCCCGCTTGCGGGCCTGATCTGACATACATTTCAGGGAACTTGCCGCGTAACGAAGTGTTTTGTCTTCGAGTGTTCAACGGGATCGCTTTGATCCCCAGCAATGGAGGCCCCCATGGGTGAACTCGTCGACAAGATCAAGGGCAACGTCAATGAACTGGTTGGCAAGGCCAAGGAAGCCATTGGCGAACACAACCATGACGAAAAGCTGCAGTCCGAGGGCGAAGCCCAGCAGCTGGAAGGCAAGGGCCAGCAGATGAAGGGTTCGGTGAAGGGCGCTCTTGGCGACAACATCTAAACCTGCTAATCGTTTCTGACTAAAGCAATCAGCAACGAACTTGCCGCCCCGGATTACTCCGGGGCGGTTTTGTTTTGTCTATGTTCGATCCGGTCATGCAATCGATTTTTGCTTGTATCGCCTTGGCTGCGTGGGAACGCTTTTGTGAGCGTTATTAGTCTGTTGGGGAAAAGCCTCCGTCGTCAGGTCCGCTTGTTCCGCACATGCTATGCCGGGTTGACCGGGCTCTACCCCTCCGCCTAACGCTTGCGGCATTATAGGGAGGACGCCCATGCAGAAGCTCTATTCCGACGCGGCCGCTGCGCTCGACGGCCTGCTCCATGATGGCATGACGATCTGCGCCGGGGGCTTCGGCCTGTGCGGTATTCCCGAACGCCTGATCGACGCGATCGAGGCCGCGGGGGTCAAGGACCTGACCATCGCCAGCAACAATGCCGGGATCGACGGCGTGGGGCTGGGCAAGCTGCTCCGCTCGCATCAGGTCAAGAAGATGATCTC
>CAJYRU010000197.1 GCA_913777295.1 uncultured Sphingomonas sp.
CGGTGCCGGCTCTACCACCGGAGTGTATCCGTTCCTGCGGAAACGGCCGGTATCCCGGCAAAGGCCTGGAATCGCCCGATTGTAGCGCGGGGCAGGAGCAGACAAAGACCCCAGCCTTCGCTGGGGTTACGATTTCATACTGACGGATCAAACTCGAGGGCGGTTTCCGAGCCAGACCGGATCGACATTGCGCCACCGCAGCATCGTGCATGTCGTAAGGTACCCTGTTTTCGTCACCCCGGACTCGTTCAAGACCTTTGCCAAATGCCCGGCCTGCGCCGTGGTGCGGGATATTTCACGTGATGGGGTGACGTTCGCAGACGCTTCCGCAGTTGCCCGGCGATGATGGTGGGTTAACCGCCTCGCAAACCGCTATCGACGGGCCCAGTAGCGATCGTCCGCCACCTGCCGAACGCGGTTCCATATCTCACCGTCCATCTCGAACCGCCATGTGCCGCCCAGCACCCAGGCCATCCGCCGGTCTGCGCGGGCTTCGCGCTCGACCCTGTCGATGAAATCCTTTCCGTGGAACGATAGCAAATCCTCGACCGGACCCGCCGCGAGGGTGCCGCACACCGCCTTCGCTTCCGTTGCGAGGTCGCTACGGAAATCGGCTTCGGGATAGCTCCGCACGATCAGCGGGACCGTGTCCCACACAAGCTGCGGCTCCTCCCGCGGGAAGTCGGTCAGCAGAAACTGCGCCAAGCCGTTCGATGCCGGACTGCCGATGCCCCCTCCGCCGCCACAGGCGATCCAGTCGGCGGCCAGCGCAGCCGGCGTCGGGTTCGTCGCGGTCATATCGAACGCGTGCGGCAAATTCCGCAGCGCCCCGGCCCCGGCCCCGGCGTCGAGCCGGCCCGGGCGACCGTCCTTCGGTCAATCATCCTCATCCTCGAACCCGACCAGGTCGAGGGCGCGTGCCTTGATCTGGCGGGTCATGCACCAATGGACCAGCGCGTCTTCGCGGCCATGGGTTACCCAGACTTCCTTCGGCGCGATTTCAGTCAGAGTCTGCGTCAGTTCGTCCCAGTCGGCATGATCGGACAGGATCAGCGGCAGTTCGACGCCACGCTGGCGAGCGCGGGCGCGGACCGTCATCCAGCCGCTGGCCATCGCGGTGATCGGATCGGGCAGCCGCCGCGACCAGCGATCGCCTAGCGCAGAGGGCGGCGCGAGGATGATCCGGCCCTGCAACTCCGCCTTTGCCGCGCCCGCGACCGGCCGCAATTCGCCCAGGTCGACGCCCAGTTCGACATAAAGGTCGCACAGGCGCTGCATCGCGCCGTGGAGGTAGATCGGATCGTCGAACCCCATCGCCCGCGCCTCGGCAATGACCCGCTGCGCCTTGCCCAGCGCATAGGCGCCGACCAGCACGCAGCGTTCCGGCTCCATGCGGAGCGCCGCCAGCAGCTTGTCGATCTCATCCCGCGTTTCGGGGTGGCGGAATACCGGCAGGCCGAAGGTCGCCTCGGTCACGAACACGTCGCACGGCACCGGCTGGAACGGGGCACAGGTCGGGTCGGGCCGGCGCTTGTAATCGCCCGAGACGACGACCCGCTCTCCGCCATGGTCCAGCACGATCTGCGCCGATCCCAGCACATGGCCGGCCGGCACGAACGATATGTCGTAATCGCCCATGCGGATGGTTTCACCGTAGGCGACCGGGACCCCGCTTTGCGGGCCGTAGCGGGTCGCCATGATCGCCAGCGTTTCGGGCGTCGCCCGGACCTGACCATGTCCGCCGCGCGCGTGATCGGCATGGCCGTGCGTCACCAGCGCGCGCTCGACCGGCTGCGACGGATCGATCCAGACGTCGATCGCGGGCAGGTGAATGCCGCTGGGATGCGGGGTGATCCATCGGGCAAGGGCCATCACGCCCAGATGGGGCGTGGGGCAAGCGGTGCCAAGGTCGCCATGCCGCCATGTTTGCCGCACCCCGCCCCCAGCCCCCGCCCGCTCGCACGGAACCGGGACAGGGGGCGGCGGTCGTCAGCCGGGAACCGGCCGGCGCAGCGTCGTCACGATCCGGTCGACCAGTGCCAGCACCAGCAGCGACGCCCCGAACAGCGGCAGCATCACGCCCGACACGACCAGCAGCGTGATGGCGCCACGCAGCCGCGCCCCGCTGACCGGGGGCGGCGCGGCCAGCCGCCCCTTCGGCCGACGGCGCCACCACATCGCCACGCCGCTGACGACCAGCAGGACGATGGCGATGCACGGCACCAGCATCAGCAGCTGGTTGGACAGCCCGAAATAGCGACCCATATGGATCTGCACCCCCAGCTCCACCGTCTTTGCCCCGATGCCATAGCGATCCCAGCCGTTGGTCCACAGCAACCGCCCCGACCAGCGGTCGAACTGCAAGGTCTGCTGCCCCTCCGGCTGTCGGGGCGTCACCATCACGGTATAGATGCCGGTCGGGCCGGAAGGCAGGTACAGGCGATAGCCGCCGATGATTCCCGCCGCCCGTGCCTTTACCGCGATCGCGTCGGTGCCGGCGATGGCGGCGGGATCAGCCATGGTGTGATGCGCGCCGCCGCCATGCTCGGCATGGGCCGGGTCGGATGCAGGCATCGGTGCCATCGCTTGGCTCCACGGCACGTCGCCCAGCGTCCGCATCGGCGCGCTGTGCGGCGCTTCGTGGCCGAAGCGCGCGGCTTCGTTCCCGATGCCCAGCGCCGTGAACGCCCCGCGCACCAGCGGCCCCTGCACCACTGCCCAGGGCAGGCCGGTCAGCAGCAGGAACGCGATCAGCGCGACGCTCCACACGCCGGTGACCGCGTGCAGGTCGCGCCAGAAGACGCGGCCCCGCGCGCGCAACCGCGGCCACAGCACCCCGGCCAGCGACCGCCGCCCGCGCGGCCACCACAGGAACAGCCCCGACGCGATCAGCATCAGCGCCCAGCAGGCCGCCAGCTCGACCACCGCATCGCCCCATGGGCCGAAGGTCAGCGACCCGTGCATCACATCGGCGAACCCGACCAGCGTGCGGGTATAGACATAGCTGCCCAGCACCCGTGCCGATGCCGGATCGACCATCACCTGGCGCGGTTCGCCGCTGGCCGCGTCGATCCACACCTTGGCCGGGCGATCCGGCGCGTCGGGCAGGTCGATCCGCGTCGGGACGCCCGGCACCGACGCCACCGCCGCCGCGATCATCCGCGACGGGGGCAGCGGGTTGGTGACGGGCGCGACGATCAGCAGATCGGGCATCAGCGCATCGTTCAGTTCGTCCTTGAACAGATAGATCGCGCCGGTGACGCTCAGGATCAGCAGGAATGGTGCGACGATCAGCCCGGCATAGAAATGCCAGCGCCAGATCGTGCGATAGAGGCGCGCGTCGTTCATCGCCGCCCCCCGAAGCGATAGCCGACCCGCACCGACAGCGTTCGCGGATCGCCCGGATAGACGAAGTTCGCGCCGCCATTGGCGGTGTAATAGGTCGCATCGCCGACATTGGTCAGCATCGCGTCGATCCTGACCGGCCCGACCTCGCTCCCCAGCCCCAGGTCGAAGAGCGTATAGCCATCGAGCGTGATCGCACTGCCGTTGACCAGCCGCCGCGCGCCGACATGATAGGCCCCGCCGCGCAGCTCGACCGGCCCCAGCGCCACGCGGGTCGATGCGGTGGCACTATGCTCGGGCGTGTCGCCCAGCCGCGCATCCTGCATCGCAGGCGTCGTGGTGCGGGTGACGCGCCCGTCCAGATAGGCATAGCCACCCTGCAGCCACCAGCCATCGACCGGGGTCCATTCGCCCTCGACCTCGACGCCGCGCACCTGCAGCTGCCCTTCCTGCACCTGGAAATTGACGTCGGCTGGATCGGTCACCGCCACGTCGTTGCGGCGGATGCGAAATGCAGACACGCTGGCGCGCAGCCGGTCGCGGGTCAGGCGGATGCCCGCCTCGACCTGATCCGACGTTTCGGGGCGGAACGGCGATCCGTCGCGGCTGCGCGACCCGACGACGGCATCCACGTCGAACCCCTTGTTATAGCCCCCGAACAGCGACCAGCCGCCACCCAACCGCCATGTCGTGCCCAGCTGCCATGTGGTGTTCGCGATCGTATCGGCATTGCGGGCCGTGCCCGCCGGCGTCGTGCGCAAATTCTCGTAATCGAATATCGAATGGCGCACGCCCGCGACCAGCTGCCATGCATCGGTCAGCGCGATCTGGTCCTGCGCATAGGCCGCGAAGCCGTCGACCTTGCCCTGCGTAAAGAAGCTGAACGCCAGCCGCGGCTGCCGCGTCGCATAGCTGTAGACCGGGTTCAGCGCGTCGATCGGCGCGATGTCGCCGGCGACGATGTCGAACTGGCGAAAGGTCGGGCGCTCGGCGCTATGCTCGATCCCGAACAGCAGTTGGTGATCGATGCCGAGCGTCGTCGCGTGACCGGTGAGGTCCAGCTGCGCGATGGTGTAGCGATCCGCCTCGCGCCCGCGCCGGCCATTGCGCTGGATCCGCGTCGGCTGGCCGCTGACGGGGCCAAGCAGCCGCACCTGGTCGAGCGAGGTGTTGAACTCCGAATATTGAAAGCGCGGGGTCAGCGCCCACCCCGCCCCCATGTCGAACGCCACCCATGCCTGGAGCAGCGGCGCATCGGCGACCAGGTCGGTAAAGTTCGGCTCGCCCAGGAACGCCGATCGCCTGACCGTCGCCACGCCATTGCCGCGCACCGTGCCGACCACCGGCAGCCCCGGATTGTTGGCCGTGGTGCGCCGGACATATTCGGCGACCAGATGCGCCGACACCGACGCGCTCGGCCGCCATGCCAGCGTCAGCGCGACATTCTCGCGGTCCATCTTCTGGAAATCGACGAAGGTGCCCGACCGCTCGACCTCTCCGGTCAGGCGGATGGCCAGCGTGTCGGTGACCGGACTCGACAGGTCGACCGTCGCCATCTTCTGCCCGTACATCCCGCCGGTCAGCGCCACCGACGCCTCGGGCGCGTCGGTCGGCTGCTTCGTGATGATCGACAGGATGCCGCCCACCCCCGACTGGCCGTACAGCACGGCGGACGGCCCCTTCAGCACCTCGACCCGCGCGATGTTGGACAGGGCGGAGGCGTCGACATCCTCGTAATAGCGCTGGCGGATGCCGTTGCGCATCTGGTCCGCGACGAAGCCGCGGATTTTCAGGCCGAAGCTCTGGTAGCGCGACACGCGGCTGCCGCCGACATTGGCCGACGGCACCGCGCGCAGCATGTCGCCGACGCTGCGCACCCCGCGCTCGATCAGCTCCTCTTCGTCGAGAACCTGGATCGATTGCGGCACGCGGTCGATCGGAATGCCCGACTTCGCACCAACATCCCCCCCCTTGGTACCGGTCACGACGATCGTGTCGTCCCCAATCGGTTCGCGCGCATCGTCGCGCTCCTGCGCCTGCGCAACCGGCGCAAGGCACAGCATGGCCGCCGCTGCGGCCCATGATGATGACATGAAAACTACCCCTGAACGCTTCAGGCGGCGGGCCACGACCCACCGCCGCACGCCATCGCGTGCAAAATACCGACGCGCCTGCCAGACGCATCGAACGGGATCAGGCGATAGCGGGCGGCCCGCGCAGCGGCGGCCGCAGCCTGACCGCCCGCCGTACCGGGAGCGCCACGACGACGCGCACCCCCAGCGCCATGACAAAGGCGATGGCGATCGCCAGCACCACCGGATCGGCCCCGCCAAGCGACGGCGCGCTCAACCCCGAAAAGGCGCAAGGCTGCGGCTTGTTGTCGTGCTGGCCGCCGTCCTTCGGGGCATGGCCGCCATGCTCGGCACCCATGGCCGCGCCATGGTCCATCCCGACCATCGCCGGCGCTGCCATGACGGGGGGCACGGGGCCAAACCCCGAACACAGCGCGATAACCACGCGCCCCTCGACCAGCATCGGCATGAACCCAGCCGGCACCACCGCTTTCATCAGCAGCGCCACGGCAATCACCAACGCCGCCAGTGCGTTATGGGTCAGGAACAGGCGGCGAAGGCGGGACACGGCACGGTAGTAGCGGAGCGGGTGGCGGTTGTCATGGCTGTTCCCCGCACCCCTTTGCCCCCGCGGGCCGCACCACCCCCTTGCCCTGACACCGCCCAATCCCCAAAGCAGGCGGCATGGCACAGGAATCCCCACTCGACCGGTTTCGCGACGTCCTGCGCGGTACCTCGCGCGCGATTGCCGAGGAGCCGGAGGTCGAGCTGGGCTTCACCGCCGATGCGCCGGTCGCGTCGGGCAAGCATATCAAGGTGCCGATGCCCGCCCGTGCCCTTCCGGCGGACCAGGTGGCGGAGGCGCGCGGCCTTGCCGATGGCTTCGCGCTCAAGATGCGGTATCACGACACCGCGCTCCATGCCCGCGCGGCGCCGGGCGATGCGGTCGCGCGCGCGGTGTTCGATGCGGTCGAACAGGCGCGGGTCGATGCGGTCGGATCGGCGGGCTATGACGGGATCGCCGACAATCTCGACCGCGCACTCGACCTCAGGATGCGGTCCGACCCGATCACGCGGGCGCGAACGCGGGCCGAGGTGCCGCTGTCGACTGCGGTACAGCTGATGGTGCGCGAACGGCTGACCGGGCGGATGCCGCCCGCCGCCGCGATTCCCGCGATGGCGCTGATCACCGACTGGATCGAGGAACGCGCCGGCACGCAGCTCGACGCCCTGTCCGCGCTGGCAAGCGACCAGGCGGCATTCGGGCGCGGTATCACCCGCATCCTGCAGGACCTCGAGCTGGTCGAGGGCGAGGTCGAGCCGGAACAGGCCGATGACGGCGGCGACGATTCGGAAGGGGAAGACGAGGAAACCCCGCAGGACGACGGCGACGACGAAGGCGAACAGCAGGGCGGCGAAGGCCAGGTCGAGGCGCGCGGCGAGGATCGCAGCGACGACCAGGCCGAAGCCCGCTCCGATGACATGTCGGAGGATGTCGATGCCGAGGGCGACGACATGGCCGATGGCGAGGATGAGGGCGGCATGATGCCGGTGCGCCCCAACCGCCCCTTCGCCGACCTGAACGCGCAGTTCGACTATCGCGCCTTCACCACCAAGTTCGACGAGGTGATCGCCGCGAC
>CAJYRU010000198.1 GCA_913777295.1 uncultured Sphingomonas sp.
TCGTGTCGGCCAGCGTCGCTGACTTGCGCAGCGCGGCGGTCATGCGGTTGACCGTATCGACCAGATCCTTGATCTCGTCGTTGGTCTTGACGGACACTTCGTTATCGAGGTCGCCGATCGCCACCGCGTCCAGCGCGGCGCTGACCCGCTTCAGTCCGCGCGACACCGTCAGGCTGATCCAGACCGCGCCCAGCACGGCCAGCACCAGCGCGACCAGGGCTGCGGCCAGCATCATGGTGCGCGCGCTGGCATAGGTCACGTCGCATTCGGCATTGGCCTTCGCCATTTCCTCGCGCTGCCGCTTGACCATGTCTTCGACCAGGCTGCCCATCTGCTCCGACGCGGTCCGCGCCTCGCCCAGCGAGATGCGTCCCGCTTCGCGGTTCTTGTTCTGCGATGCCAGCGCCAGCGCCTGGTCCGCGGCGGTCTTGTAGCGGTTCCACTCCTCGCGGACCTTGGCATATTGCGCGCGGTCGGTGTCGTCGGCCAGCGGCGGCGGCGTCGCGATCAGTTCGTCGGCGCGGGCGCGCTGCTGGCGCAGGACGTCCATCTGCGCCGCCATGATCCGGGGATCGTCGGTCAGCGCCAGGTTCTTTTCGGCGACGACGGCCGATGTCGATGCGTCGTTGAACTGCTGGATGCGGTCGAGCGACGTTGCCGGATCGTCGCCCGCATCGTCTTTCCCGTTCGCTTTGTCTGTGACGGTCTGTCGGGTCGGGCGTAGCGCGCCGGCCGCTAATATCGGGCAGGCACGTATTATGTATAATTTCGTCAGATGCCGGACGCCCGGGCGCGGACACTGCCGCGCGCCCGCGCCAGTACCGGTTTTCGTGGCAATGTCATGGCGCTGCCGCTACCGCTCGCTCCCGTACAGGATGGGGAACAGGCCGATGGCTGGTGGATTGGTTGCGCTGCTCGACGATATTGCCGCGATCGCAAAGCTGGCGGCGGCATCGCTCGACGATGTCAGCGCGGCGGCGGGGCGCGCCGGGGCGAAGGCGGCCGGCGTCGTGATCGACGATGCGGCGGTCACCCCGCGCTATGTCGTCGGCCTGTCGCCGGCGCGCGAACTGCCGATCATCGGCAAGATCGCGCTGGGGTCGCTGCGCAACAAGCTGCTGATCCTGCTGCCCGCGCTGCTGATCCTGAAGTTCTTCGCGCCCTGGGCGGTCACCCCGATCCTGATGGCGGGCGGCGCGTTCCTGTGCTTCGAGGGCGCGGAAAAGATCCTCGCCCCGCTGTTCGGCGGCAACCATGCCGAGGAAGCGGCGACGATCACCGACCCGGCCGAACTGGAGCGTACGCAGGTCAGCGGCGCGATCCGCACCGACATGATCCTGTCGGGCGAGATCATGATTATCGCGCTCAACGAACTGCCCGCGCTGTCGATCTGGATGCAGGGCGTCGCGCTGGCGGTCGTCGGCGTCGCCATCACCATCGGCGTGTACGGCGCCGTCGCGCTGATCGTGAAGATGGACGACATCGGCCTGGCCCTCGCCCGCCGGTCGAGCGCGCTGGCCCAATCCGTCGGCCGCAGCCTGGTCCGGGCGATGCCGAAGGTGCTGAAGGCGCTGGCGCTGATCGGCACCGCCGCGATGCTGTGGGTCGGCGGGCAGATCATCCTGCACGGGCTGGAGGAGTTCGGCTTCACAACCCTCCCGCACCTCGTCCACGACACCGCGCATCATGTGGCGGAGGCGGTGCCGGCCTTGGGCGGCGTGCTGGAATGGATCGTCAACGCGGCCGGCGCGGCGGTGTTCGGCATCCTGATCGGCGCGGTCATCGCCGGCGTGCTGCACCTCCTGCCGAAGAAGCACTGACGCCCCGATCAACCCGTTCGGTTCGAGCAGCTTCGAGCGAAGTCGAGAAGCGTCCGTCGAGAACGGGTCGTTTGGGGCAACCCCTTCTCGACTTCGGTTCTCGACAAGCTCGAAGCAAACGGAAGGGAAAGGGCGGGGCAGCCCCTACCGCCCCCGCGCCAACCGCTCCTCGGTCGCGGTGAACGCCGACCCCGACGCCGCCACCACCGGCACATCGGTCGCGATATAGGCGACACCGGTCCCGGCCTTCAGGTCGACCCACAGCCCCGAGCGTAGGCCATAGGCATCGCCCGCATGGCCCAACCGCAGCCGCCCGTCGCCGAACGGATCGTCGCGGCACCCAGCGACCGGCGTGGCAAGGAACGTCACCGCCAGCCCGTAGCGGCACAGGAAGCCGCCCTGCTTCGCCCCGGTCGTCGCATCGCTGCCGGTGTCGCCATTGGTCCCGTCCCACGTCCATAGCGGCGTGGTCAGCGTCGCAAAGGCGCGCGGCGACAATATACGCCCGCGATCGCCCCGCCCGCGCCGCAACAGCATCCGCCCGATCACCGCCAGCCCACGCGCCGAAATGCGCAGGCCCCCCTGCGGGGAGAACATCGCCCCGTTCACGCCGGCGCGCCACCGCGACAGGTCGCAGGACCCGTCGCGCGCCGGTTCGACCGGACAGGCCGGCGCGCGGCCGCGATGGTCGTCCTTGGTCGGCGTCCCGCCGCGATACTGCACGATGGCGCGGGCGGCAAAATCCGGCGGGCAACTCGCCCAGTTATAGCAGGCGGTGATCCCCAGCGGGGCGAACACCAGCCGGTCCATCGCCCGGTCGAACCGCTCGCCCGTCGCCCGTTCGACCACGCTGGCGACGATCGGAAAGTTCAGATTGGCATAGGCGAACCAGCGTCCCGGCGCATGGGTCGCATCCCACGCCTTCGGATCCGCCAGCACCGGCGCCAGTTCGGCGTCGAGCGGCAGGACATACTCCACCCCGTCGACGATCCCCGCCCGGTGCGACAGCAACAGCCGGAGCGTGATCGGCACGTCGGGAAAGCGCGGATGCCGCAACCGCCAGCCGAGCAGGTCCGACACATCGGCATCAAGGTCCAGCTTGCCCGCATCGACCAGCCGCAGCACTGCGATGGCGGTCACCAGCTTGGAAATGGAGGCGACGCGCACCGGATCGTCCGGCGTGACGGGACGGTCGGCGGCGATGTCGGCAAGGCCGCGCGCCGCAACGGCCGTCTCCCCCCGCCGGTCGAACGCCACCCGCACCTCGGCTACCGGTTGCGGCGTAGCGGCGGCGGCGAGGAGGACGGCGATCATCGGCATTTACGGTCTCCTGCCCCTCTCCTCACCCCCCATGAAACCGTTCGGTTCGAGCAGCTTCGAGCTTGTCGAGAAGCGGCAGTCGAGAACCCCCCGTTTGGGGCACCCCTTCTCGACTACGGTTCTCGACAAGCTCGAACCTCCGCTCGAAGCAAACGGATGGGGAGCGGGCCAGCCCCGCTGGTCCGGTACCCCCTAGAACTTCACATCCGCCTGCACGGTAAACGCCCGCCCGCGCGGATCGGCGACGCGCGGCTCCCATGCGCCGCCCGACCCGGTGTTCGAATCATAGGTGATGGCAAACGGCGGATCGACGTCGAACAGGTTCTTGACGCCCAGCGTCAGGCGCGTCGCCTTGTTGCCGAGGTTCAGGAAGCTGACCGCGAGGTTATAGGTGACATAGGGCTTCACATATTCGTTGAAGTCCGGCCGCGTCACCGTGCCCGCCGCGATGCCGGGCAGCGCCTGGTTCTTGTACCCGTCGCGATACAGCTGGGTCAGCGCGATCGTCACCGCTTCGTTGGTGTAGCTGACGAACGCATTGTGCTTCCACCGCAGGCCCAGGTCGCCGGCAAAGCTGAACACGCCGATCAGGCTGGGGCCATAGGGCGAATTCTGGGTCAGCTTCTCGCGCTTGCGCAGCAGATAGGTGCCGTCGATCCCGGCGAGGAAGCTGCCGCCAAAGCCGTCCACCCCGCCGCGCGCGGTCAGTTCGAGACCCTGGGTCCGCCGCGCACCGGCGTTGATCCAGGTGCGATCGATCGCAATCAACTGGTCGCCCGCATTGATGTCGCGGATGAACCGATCGGAAAACAGCGCGGCATTGTCGATCAGCTCGCGTTCGGTCAGCAGCTGGATCGTGTCGTCGACATTGATCGCCCAGAAATCGACCGAGGCGCTGAACTTCGGAGCCGGCTGGATCACCACGCCCGCGCTGAACATCTTCGCGCTTTCGGGGCCGAGGTTCGGGTTGCCACCGGTCAGGATGTTGGGCTGCACCGCCTGGCACGCCGGGGTGGTGGTGTTGGGGATACCGCCGGGGCAGCGCACCGGATCGGCCAGGTCGCGGCCCGAATAGGGCGATTCGGTGATGCCGTTGAAGATCTGGTTGAACGTCGGCACGCGGAACCCGGTGCTGAACGATCCGCGGAACATCAGCGGTTCCCACGGGCGCCACTTCGCCGATACCTTCGGGTTCGTGCTGGTGCCGAAATCGCCATAGTCGTCGACGCGCAGCGCACCGGTCAGTTCGAACCCGCGGAACAGCGGCAGCAGCACTTCGGTATAGGCCGCCTTCACCTGCCGGTTCTTGGCACGCAACGCGTTCACATTGTCGAACGCCGCGAGGAAGATGACCGGGGCGGACGCGGCGGCGGCGGCCGATCCGTTGAAGCTGTAGGATTCGCTGCGGAAATCGATGCCCGCCGCCAGCTGCGCCTTGCCGCCGGGCAGGCGGAACAGCGGACCCGCGATCGAGTAATCGATCTGCTTCACCTCATAGCGCCCGCCATACAGCGTCGCCCCTTCGGCCGACACCGCCGCCAATCCGGCAAGCGCCGCCTCGCTCTGGTTGATCGAGAAGGGGTTGAGGATGCCGCTGTTGAGCAGCCCGGCCAGGCCGGGGCCGCTTGCTCCCGGCGCGGTCGGCGCGGTCGGGTCATAGGCACCGTTGCTGAGCGTCCCGCGATAATAATAGCCGCTGCCCAGCTGCGAGCTGGACTCGCTCTTGGCGTACGAACCGCCCGCGCGGTAATCCCATCCCTCCCACAACGGCCCTTCGGCGGCGAGGGTGACGCGGATCGTCTTGGTATCGGTTTCGTATTCGCGCGGGCCGCAGGCGATACAGCGCCAGCGAAAGCCGATCGGCTTGCCGTAATTGGCGGCGACCGCCGGGAAGGTGCCCCGGATCGCGTTGTACACCGCGTTATATGTCGGCGCGGTCAGGTTGTTCAGCGGATAGGCGACCTGGAAGTTCGACGTGTTGCTCGACACCTGCGCATTCGAGAACAGCTTGGCCGAATTGGCGTTCGATCCGGTGACCTCCAGCGAGATCTGATGGTCTTCCGCCACGCGCGCGACCGCGCGGGCAAGGTAGGTCAGCGTCTTGACCGGCTGCTGGATCACCGCCGCGCGACCCGTGTCCCAGGCGCAGGCATAGCGCGCCGACACGTTGTTCCACAGCGCATCGTCATACGCCATGCCGCCGTCCATCGATTCGCATCCCGCACCGCCCGGCAGGTCGAGGATGTTGATCCCGCCGCTCGCCGCCGTGGTCGTGCCGGGAATGACGAGGCCAGCCAGTACCTGTGCGCTCGCGGTGCCGCCCAGCAGCGTGCCGCCCGCCAGCGCGCTGCCTTGCAGCGTCGAGCGGTTGAGCGGAAAGGCGGTGGCGATCGGCGTGCCGCGCGTGTCGACCGACAGGCCGCGGTTCGGCTGGTTGCCGTTCACGAAATCGCGGTTCGACCCGAACAGGATGTTGTTCCAGCGATAGGCGACCGCGCCCATCACGTTGAACCCCTGATCGTCCAGGTCGCCGAAGCCGGCGATCGCCGACACGCGATAGATGCTGCCGTCGCCCTGTTCGGTGATGTCGCTCGCGCCCATCACGCCGACGCCCTTGTAATCGGTGCGGGTGATGAAGTTGATGACGCCGCCGATCGCGTCGGTGCCGTAGATCGCCGATGCGCCGTCCTTCAGCACCTCGACCCGCTCGATCGCGGCGAACGGAATCTGGTTCACGTCGACCGCCGCGCCCGACAGGCCGTGCGCCGCGACGCGGCGGCTGTTGAGCAGGACCAGCGTCGCCGCCGCGCCCTGACCGCGCAGGTTGGCGGCCGACAGGCCGTTGGTGCCGCGCTGTGCGCCGGTGGTGACGTCGGCGTTCGACGCCAGATTGTCCGCGCCCGACCCGTTGGTGGTCAGCAGGCTGATGAGCTGTTCGGGGCTGGCGATCGCGTTGCGCTCGATCTCGGCATTGCTGATGATCTGCAGCGGGAGCGAGCTGTTGTTCGGGTCGCGCTTGATCCGCGATCCGGTGACCAGGATTTCGCCGTCATCCGCCTTGGACGCCGGGGTCGTCTGCACCGCGACGCCGGTCGGGGTGGCGGCTTCCGACGTCGTCACCCCTTCGCTGACCGTCTGCGCGCCTGCCTGTCCCGCCGCCATCATCGCGGCGAACAGCGATCCGCCCACCAGCATCATTGCCTTGCCAGCCCGCATATTCTTGCCCCCAAGCCTGCGCCGCCATTCCCCTGAGCGGCTGTCAGCAACAATAAGCAACGAAAGCGGTGCAGAGCGAAAGAGGCGCCGGCACAAGTTTTTACGGAACCGTAGCGTTACGGTAACACTCGCCCAAATTTGGTTAGAGGGTCATAACGTGCGGCTATAGCGCAGCGGCGACGGCCAGCAGCGCGGCGTCCATCGCCGGGGTCGCCGACGTGCCGTCGGGATTGTCGTTGGCGTATAGCGCGAACGTCAGCACCTGCCCGCTCGCCACGGTCATCGTTCCGGCCAGTGCCGATACCCCGCTCAGCGTGCCGGTCTTGGCGTGGACCTTTCCGCTGAGCGGCGTGTCCCTGAACCGGCGGCTCAGCGTCCCGTCGACCCCGCCGATGGGCAGCGTCGCGATCCACCGTGCGCCCCATGGCTGCGCCTGCGCCCAGGTCAGCAGCGTGACCATCGCGCGCGGCGTGACCCGGTTATAGGTCGACATGCCCGATCCGTCGGACAGGTCCCACGCGGTGCGCGGCACGCCGGCCGCCGCCATCATCGCCTCGACCCGCTTCAATCCGTCGCCGATCGACCCGCCGCCGCCGACCCGCCCGATCCGGCGCAGCAGCAGTTCGGCGTGCAGGTTCTGGCTGGCCTTGTTGGTGATCGCGACATCCTCGATCAGCGGTGCGGGCTGCACGCGTGCCAACATCGGCGGCTGTGTGCCACCTTCGACAACCGCGCCGTCCTCCTCCGCCCGGTGCGGCCGGTGCCGCACCCCGACCCCCCCGGTCACCCGCACACCCCGCTCCCGCAGCAACTTCGCCAACGTCCACGCGGCATGATGCGCCGCGTCCTCGACCCCGGTCCGGACCGTCACCCCCGGCCCCGGCGCGACCGTCCCCGACAACCGCAGCAC
The DNA here is from genome assembly GCA_913777295.1 of uncultured Sphingomonas sp. Taxonomy (GTDB): domain Bacteria; phylum Pseudomonadota; class Alphaproteobacteria; order Sphingomonadales; family Sphingomonadaceae; genus Sphingomonas. The sequence continues at coordinate 7,267 of CAJYRU010000198.1, forward strand.
GTCGCTGCCCGGCATCCGGTCGAACGACACGTCGTTGGTCTTGCCGACCCGTATCCGATTGTCGATACGGTAATAATCCGACCCGCCGACCACTGCATGGTCGCCCTCCGCGACGACCGTCACCACCAGTTCGTTGTCGTCCAGCGTGAGGGCGGAGGCGGCGGTACCATAGCGCCCGGCCATGTTGTTCCATCCCATGCCGGGCGACCAGCGCTGGTCGGGGAAGCGGCCGTCGTCGCCGATCACGTCACCCACCACCCGCGTGCTTGCCGCCACCGCATCGGCCAGCGTCGCCAAGCAATCGACCCGGCAGTCCGCCGCGCTCGACAGCCGCGCATCGCCCGCGCCCACCAGCACGACGTCGCGCCCCTCCATCCGCACCCCCGCACCGCCGTCGTCGGCGGCATCGAGCGGCAGGGCGGCAAAGCTCGCCAGCGTCGTGAAAATCTTGGTATTCGAAGCGGGTACGAAGCGCCGGTCCGGCTCGATCGCGACCTGTTCGAGCCCCGCCGCATCGCGCACCACCATGCCGAAGCGGGTGCCCGCCGGTGCCTTGGCCAGCGCGGCCCGGACGGCGGCCTCGATGGCCGGATCGGGGGCCGCCGCCATCAGCATTGCACCCGCCGCCCCGATGAATATCGCTCTCACTGTCTGCATGGCCGCCATCCTACGCCGCGCCCGCGCCTGCGCAACCGTTGGACGCACGCGCTATAGCCGGTACACATGGACCCATGCTCACTCGCCTCCTGCTCGCGCTGCTGCCCCTGTTGCTGATCGCTGCCGATCGCCCGTCGGAACGGGAGGCGGCGGTGCTGATCCGGGGGGCGCGGGTGTTCGACGGCACCGGCGCGGCAGCGGTGCCGGGCGACGTGCTGGTCGTCGGCGACCGGATTGCAGCCGTGGGGCGGCACCTGAAGCGGCCACGCGGCGCACGGGTGATCGATGCGCGCGGGTTGACGCTGCTGCCGGGCCTGCACGATCTCCACACCCATTTGCGGGCGTCGGGCTATGGCAGTCCCGACGATCTGGGTAAGGCGTGGGCCTCGCACCTCGCCAACGGCATCACCAGCGCCAACGACTTTTCATTGTCCGGAGAGATGCTTGCCCCCATCCGCGCCATCGCCGCCGATGGCAGCATCCCGACGCCGCGCCTGAACCTCGCCATCCGGCTGGGCGTGCCGGGCGGGCATGGCACCGAATATGGCTGGGGCAGTTTCTTCACGCTGACCGCGACCACCCCGCGCGCCGCGCATGTCGCGATGAAGACCGCGCTGTCGTACAAGCCCGACGTCATCAAGGTGTTCGCCGATGGCTGGCGCTATGGCCGCTCGCCCGATCTGGCCAGCATGAACGTGCCGACCCTGACCGCGATCGTCGAGGATGCCCATGCGGCGGGCTTGCCGGTCATTACCCATACGGTGACGCTTGCCGGAGCGAAGATCGCCGCCGCCGCCGGGGTCGACGCACTGGGGCATGGCGTCGGCGATGCGCCGGTCGATGCGGAACTGATCGCGCTGATGCGGGCGAAGAACGTCGCCTATGTGCCGACGCTGGTGGTATACGAACCGCAGCAGGACCGGACCTTCTTGCCCTTGGAATGGCAGCATCTGGCAGCACCCGAACGCGCGGCGGAAGCGGCGCGCATGGCGCGTCCGGTCGAGGCGATCCCCGAACTGGAATCGAAGCGCTGGGCGATCATGCAGGCCAATGTCCGCGCGCTGCACGCGGCGGGCATCCGCATCGGCGTCGGCACCGATGCCGGGATCGGCGGCGTCTATCACGGGTCGAGCGCGGTGCGGGAGACGCGGCTGCTCGCCCGGTTGGGCCTGACCCCGGCCGAGGCATTGGTCGCGGCGACCGGCGGGGCGGCGGACATATTGCGCCAGCGTGACCATGGCCGGATCGCGGTCGGGCAGCGCGCCGATCTGGTGCTGGTCGGCGGGCGGCCCGATATGGCGATCGACGACCTGCACGATGTCCGGCGGGTGTTCGTCGCCGGTCGGGAGATGGTGCTGGACGACCTGCGGCGGCGGATTGATGCGCCCGATGCAACGCCGATGCCGGTCCACGCGATGGCCGGGCCGATCGATACCGGCGCGCGCGGTGACGGGCGCACCGACCTCGACACGCTGCCGGTAGAGAGCGTCGAGCCGGGCACCGATCACAGCCGGCTCGACATCGTACGCCCCGATCGCCCTGACGATCGCCACCTGTTCGCGGTGGCGCGGCTGGGCGCGGCCGATTGGCCGTTCGCGGCGCTGGTGCTGCCATTGACCAGGGGCGCGATCGACCTTGCCGATGCGCGGGGCTTTACCGGGATCGCGTTCGAAGCGCGGGGTGCCGGGCGCTACGGCGTGGCGTTCGACGTCTATGGGGCGCGGGGAACCGGCCGTGCGACGTTCGAGGCGATGGGCGAGCGGCGTGAGATCCGCCTGCCGTTCAGCGCCTTTGCCAGCGGTCAAACCCCACTGGACCTCGCCCGGCTGCGCAGCGTCGCCTTTCGCCTGACCGGCGAACCGGGCGGGCGGGCGTGGCTCGAACTGGCGAAGGTGCGCTTCTACCGCTGAACGGCGCGCGGCACGCTCAGCGCAAAGGCCAGCACCATCGCGAAGGACAGGCACGGCACCAGCATCGCGGTCTGGATCGACACCACGCCATGGCTGAGCCAGCCCATCAGCGGCGGAAACACCGCGCCGCCGATGACCGCCATCACGATCAACGGCGCACCCAGCGGTGCCCTTGGTCCCAAATCGCGGACGCCGAGCGAGAAGATCGTCGGGAACATGATGGACATGAAGAAGCTGCTGAAGATCAGCGCATAGATCGCTGGATTGCCCTGTCCCAGTGCGGCGACCAGCATCAGCGCGATGTTGGCGATGGCGAAGGCCGCGAGCAGCCGGGGCGCGACGATCCGGTGCATCAGGATCGTGCCGATCAACCGCCCGGCGAGGAACAGCGCGAGGCTGATCGACAGGAGATAGGCGGCCTGGCGTTCGGGGGTGGCGGGGCTGATCGTCTTCACCACGTCGATGAAGAAGCTCCACACCCCGACCTGTGCGCCGACATAGAAGAACTGCGCGACCACCGCCCAGCGCAGCGCCCGGACCCCCAGCACCGATCGCAGCCCCTGCAGCGTGTTGCCGCCGGTGTCGCGCGGGACTTCGGGCAGGCGGACCAGCGCCACCGCGATGGCGATCAGCACGACGACGCCGGCCAGCACCAGATAGGGCAGCTGCACCATCTGCGCCTCTGCCGCGCGATAGGCGGCGCGGGCGGCGGGAGCCATCGCGTCGAGCGACGCCCGGTCATGCTCGACGCCGGAAAAGATGAACCTCGCGCCGATCACCGGGGCGACCGCACCGCCCAGACCATTGAACGCCTGCGCCAGGTTCAGCCGCTGTTCCGCCCGCGCCGGATCCCCGAACGCGACGATATAGGGGTTGGCGGCGGTTTCGAGGAAGGCCGCGCCCGACGCGATGACGAACAGGGCGGCGAGGAATGCGCCATATTCGCGGACCTCTGCCGCCGGATAGAATAGCAGCGCGCCGACCGCGTAGAATCCGAGACCTGCGAGGATGCCCGCGCGATAGCCGAAGCGCCGCAGCACCAGCCCGGCGGGCAGCGCCATGACGAAATAGCCGATATAGAAGGCGAACTGGACCAGCCCGGCCTGCGCCCGATTCAGGTCGAGCGCCTTCTGAAACTGGCGGATCAGCAGGTCGTTGAAATTGTTGGCGACCGCCCAGAGGAAGAACAGGCTGACCACCACGGCGAAGCCGATGGCATAGCCCGGCGCGATGAACGGCCGCCCGGTCGCGTTGCCGGGTCCGGTGCCGGCGGGGGCGGGCGGGGCGATCATGGATGGTCGCTCAGCGAAAAGATCGGGGACATCGGCGTCCAGCGGCTGCCATCGGGGGCATCCGGCAGCGCTCGTTGAAACGCGCCCATCCGCGCTTCCCACGCCGCGACCTGCGGATCGGCGGCGTCGGCATCGATCTTGGCCGCCGGATCGAAATCGGGTGCGACGGTCATCGTCATCACCAGTCGCGTGCCGTGGCGGAAAATCTCCATCTCCTGCACCCCCGACGCCCGGATCGCGGCCAGCACCGGTGCGGGCACGTTGCCGGGCACATGCCAGCGTTCATACTCGGCGATCGCCGCCGCATCGTCCACCAGGTCGAGGGTCAGGACGCGGATCATGCGTTCGACCAGCCGCCGTCGATCACATGCACCGCGCCGGTGGTGTAGGACGATGCGTCGGAGGCGAGGTACAGCGCCAGTTCGGCGATCTCCTCCGCCCGGCCCAGCCGTCCCATCGGCTGGCGCGCGGTGAAGGCGGCGCGGGCGGCCTCCGCATCGCCGGTGGCCGCCATGCGCTCTTCGAGGGAGGGCGACTGGACGGTGCCGGGGCAGATCGCGTTGCAGCGGATGCCGGACCCCACGAAATCGAGCGCGACCGATTTGGTGAGGCCGATCACTGCCGCCTTCGACGCGGTGTAGACGAAGCGGCCGGGCACCGCGATCACATGGCTGGCGACCGACGACATGTTGACGATCGATCCGCCACCATTGTCGATCATTGCCGGCAGCAGTGCGCGGATCAGGCGATATTGCGACCGGGCGTTCAGGTCGAAGCTGAAGTCCCAGTCGGACTCCTCGGTCGTCAGGATCGTGCCGGCATGGACGAAGCCGGCACAGTTGAACAGGATGTCGACCGCGCCGACCTTTGCGGCAAAGTCCTTGATCGCCTGTCCGTCCATCAGATCGACGACATGCGGCTCGCAACCCGCCAGCGTCGCCAGCGCATCGGCGTTGATGTCGAGCGCCAGCACGCGCGCGCCTTCGCGGGCGAACAGTTCGGCGGCGGCGCGACCGATGCCCTGGCCTGCGGCGGTGACGATGGCGGTTTTGCCGGACAGGCGGGTCATGCGGTCTCCATGGGAACGGGGGCGTCGGCGCGGATCAGGCCGGCTTGGATCAGGTCGGTCCACAGCGCCTGTGGCAGGGGCAGGGTCGCCAGCGTCGCCGCCTGTGCGACCTCCGCCGGATCGGCCATGCCGGGGATCACCGCCGTCACTACGGGATGCGCCATCGGGAATTGCAGCGCGGCGGCGGCCATCGGTACGGCATGGCGCGCGCAGATCGCGGCGATGGCATCGACCTGGCAAACCACCTCGGCCGGGGGCGCTTCGTAATTATAACGGGCGTGCGGCCCGGTGCCCGAGGCGAGGATGCCCGAATTATACGGCCCGCCGACGATGACCGCCACGCCCTTCGCGACGCAGCGCGGCAGCAGCGTATCGAGCGCCGCCTGTTCGAGCAGCGTGTAGCGCCCGGCGAGCAGGATCGCGTCGAGTTCCACCCGGTCGAGCAGTTCCTCGCAC
>CAJYRU010000199.1 GCA_913777295.1 uncultured Sphingomonas sp.
TGCGCCGTTGGGCAGCAACGTCACCATCGCCAACTCGGGCAGCCTGATAACTGTGGGAGACGGCTCCAACGGCATCTACGCCAGCGGCGACGCCGTCACCATCTCGGGCAACGGATCCATCGCCACCAAAGGTGCGGCGTCTGATGGCATCAATGCCACCAGCCTCGCCAAACCGATCTCTATTAACACGGGCGGCATCACCACCATCGGCCTCAACAGCGTTGGTGTACGCGCGACGAGCGCGACTGGTGCCGCCAACGTGGCCGTCAGTGGTCCCGTTACGACTTCGGGAACGGGGGTGCTGGCAACCGGAGCCGGCGACACGATCGTTGCCGTTACTGGTCCTATCACCACGACCGGAGCGGATGCGCTCGGTGTCAGCGCCACATCGACTGGCGGCCTCGTCAACGTCTCCGCCGCGGCGATCCGAACCAGCGGTGATCGTGCGACCGGCATCCTCGCCATCGGTTCACAAGCGGTTTCGGTGCAGGCAGGCTCGATCTCGACCGGGGGCGCAGGTGCTTTGGGCGTGAACGCGTCGTCAACTGGTGGCCCGGTAAACGTGACCGCCGGCCCGGTGACGACGCTCGGGACGGGTGCAACGGGCGTGCTCGCCACCTCACAACAGAATGTATCGGTGACCACCGGCGCGGTCTCGGCCTTCGACGTGCCAGCGATCGACGCTACTAGCATCGGTGGCGCAGCATCGGTCACTCTGAACGGTGCGGCGACGACCGGAACCGGTTCGGTGATCCTCGTCAACGGCGGCACGACGGCGAATCTGACACTCGGCTCGGGAGGCTCGCTGACCAGCGCGACCGGTGGTGCCCGGTTGACCTCGGCCATGGGTTCGTCAGTCACTAACGGCGGCACCATCACCGGGAACGGCACCAGTGCGATGGTGACCGCGACGGGTGGACCGCTGGCGTTTACCAACAACGGTGCCTTCGCCGGCACGATTGGGTTTACCGGCGGCAACGATGTGCTGACCAACAACGGTACGTTCCGCGCCCTGTTCAACCAGGACTTTGGCGCTGGCACCGATCGCCTGACCAACACCGGCACGCTGCTGGTTCTGCCAAGCACCGCCGCTGCGGGCACCGTCACCCTCACCGGCCTAGAGACCTTCAACAATTCCGGCCTGATAGATCTGCGCAACGGTCATGCCGGCGATGTCCTGTCCACGGCCGGCACATTTACAGGGACCGGGAACAGTACGTTGGGGATCGACATCACGATCAACGGCGCGGCCTCGGCAGCCGATCGCCTGACAGTGGGAGGCGCGTTAACCGGCAGCACTCAGGTTCTGCTGAACCTTAACGGCTCGACACCGGCGCTTACGTCCGGACTGGTCTTCGCCAGCGGCGGAGCGGGTACGGTAGCGGGTGCCCTGACCACCTCCCAGCAGTCACTCAATATCGGGCTCGTGCGCTACGATGTTGCCTTCAATACCGCGGACAACACGTTCGCGCTGGTCGGTACGCCGGGCGACACCGTGTTTCGTGCGCTGCGGATCAATGAGGCGGCACAGCAGCTCTGGTACCGTTCCGCCGATGCGGTGTCTGCTCACCTGACAGAGCTGCGTGATGCCAAGTTCGGGGGCTACGAGGCCGACGGCGGCCGCCTGTGGCTGCAGATGTACGGCCAGTCGAGCGTGCGCGACGGGAGCCAGACGTTCACCTCTTTCAACCTCACCCGCGCCGTCGATCTGAGCTACAAGCAGGATACCTTTGGTGGCCAGCTCGGACTGGGGATCGGCGGCGGTGGCGATGGAGCCTTCGCGTTCGGCGTGACTGGCGGCTACCAAAGCTCCGACGTGAAGTTCGCCGGATCGGCGGATGGTGCCCGCTTCGATGCAGTCAACCTGGGCGCTTATGCCAGCTTCCAGTCGAACAGTGTGTTCGCCAATGTTCTTGGTAAGTACGACTACTACTGGATCAATGCGAACAGCCCGAGTTCGGGCCTAGGCGACAAGCTTCACGGCAAGAGCTACGGCGTCCAAGGCGAACTGGGCATTCGCCTTGGTAGCGACAGCTTCTACGCGGAACCGGTTGCCACTCTCGCCTACGTCCGCACCGATCTGAATGACTTGCGCGCACCGGCCGCGACGATCGACTTCGATCAGCTTGACGGCTTGCGCGGCAAGGCAGGCTTGCGCATCGGCAGCAAGGTCGACCTTGGCGGTAGTGCCACCGCGGTGATCTACGCGCAGGGCAACTACGTCCACGAGTTCAAGGGTGAAGATGGCCTGACTTTCGATACCGGCGGTGCCGGACTTGCCTATCGCAACCGGGCGATCGGCGACTATGGCCAAGGCAAGATCGGCGTCAGCATCGGTGGCGCAGGAAGCGTCAGCGGCTTCATCGAAGGCTTCGGCAACATAGGCGGCAACTACAAGGGCGGCGGCGGCCGCGGCGGACTGCGGATCAAGTTCTGATCTGAAATGAGTGACTTGGTGTGCGGTCTAATGGCCGCACACCAAACTGACTGGTGCGTTTGGGTGCTTTTCGTTTAAATCGCCCAGCATCATTTTGGAGTCTGAGAGCAGTAATGCAAGGACAAGCCGCAACCGTTCGCTTTGCATCGCTGGCCCGATTGAAACGAGATGACATCCGCGCGTTGCGCGAGATGGCTGGCCCGACCAGCCGATATCCGGCAGGATCTTTTTTGCAGGTAGCCGGTAGCCCGGTATCAGACCCGATGCTGTTGCTCGATGGTTGGGCCATCAGCAGCCTAGATGTGACGGAAGGCGGTAGACAGATCGTCAAGGTGCATATGCCAGGCGATCTTGTCGGGCTGACAAGCTTACCTTTTACCACTTGCGTCGACACTGTAATCGCCCTGAACGATGTCCAGGTGTGCACCGTCTCACAAGCTGCGATCGGCAAGCTTTTTCACAACAATGCCCGCCTGGCTGCGCTTCTCTTCCTCATATCCTTGGAGGAGCGCGTGATGCTTGCGGATCGCTTGGTCATGGTTGGACGGACCGCGACCAGCCAACGCATCGCTGCGTTGATACTGCAGTTGCGCGACAGGATGCTACGCAGCGACCCTTCAATCGGGCTAAGCTTCCGCTTTCCTCTTACTCAGCTGCATGTCGCCGACATGATCGGCGTCACGACCGTGCATGTTAGCCGGATCGTACAGGAGCTCGCCAACGAGGGGTTGCTCAAGTGGGAACGCGGAAAGGTAACGATCCTGGATATCAAAGCCCTTCAACTCTGGGTTGGGACGACATCGCGTGAATTGGTGCAAGAACCAACTTGGCTTCCATTGCCTTAGATCAACCAAAAAAGAGATTTGTCGTTCAGATAATCCATTTCGCTTCAAATACCGTCGCATGAATAACTGTTAGTGGCGGTAATCGCGTCCAAGCGAACGTCCTACTCACATGCGGGACTAGCGATGGAATCCAGCGGCGACGCGTGCACTTCGACCGGCACGATCAGCAGCTTTCGTCAGGAGCGGACGTCCACCGGTGATAGTTTGAGTGACCGGCTCTGGTCGCATGCTGCCAGAGTGAACGCAGCATTGTAAGACAAAGCCGTCATTCGCAAGCCTGGCTATTAAGGGCGGGTGTTGGTCGAATCTGACGTTCGTGATCGAAAGGTTGGTAGCGTCCGATCTTCCAGCCTCGGGTTCATTCAAATGCAGCGCTCGCGAGCGTTGCACGGGGACGCTTTTGCACTTCGGCAGAGATCGCCCGCGCCGCCGGGTGCTGCACGCCATACATCCGGCCGCGCGCTGACATGCGCTGCCGCTGCACGCCCACCCGGGAGCGCATCGCCGATCGTTGCGTTATCCCGACAGGCGTGAGCAGCGGCCGCCAGCAGGCCGCCGCTCCTCAGGAGAAGAGCATGGCGACCACTGCCACCCACGCACTGATCATTGCCTGCCCGAATTGTGCGTGTCTCAATCGCGTTCCGCGCGAACGGCTCGGCGGCGGCAAATGCGGCAAATGTCATCAGCCGCTGTTCAGTGCAGCGCCGGTGACTCTGACCAACGCCAATTTTGATGCCCATGCCGCCCGCGCCGATCTGCCGCTGTTGGTCGATTTCTGGGCCAGCTGGTGCGGGCCATGCCGCCAGATGGCGCCTGCGTTCAGCGCCGCCGGGAGACAACTCGAACCCTATATGCGGCTCGGCAAGCTCGACACCGAGGCCGAGCAGGCAATCGCCGGGCGCTACGCCATCCGGTCAATCCCGACGATGATCCTGTTCCGCAAGGGCCGTGAGGTCGCACGCCAGTCCGGCGCGATGCCTGAACAGGCAATCGTCAGCTGGGCCCGCACCGCGGTCAGCGGCGGGTGAGCGACGCCGTGGCCGGGGGTTACCCGATGACGCCCGATGGCCGCTATTTCGTGGTGCGCGGCCGGCTCTGGCGACTGAGACCCTGCCCTCACCGCTGCCACGCGCGAAGCGCTGGTGAAGGATTTGATGGCGGCCCGCCGGGCGGTAGGCATCGCCAAACGCGCCGGAGATCGCGGCGCCGAAACCGCTGCACATGAGGCAGTCGATCGCGCCAAGCATGCGCTCGGCGAGCGCGGTCCGGTATGGTGGGACGATGGCGCGCCCGACCTCAATCGCCATATGACCCGAACGACGCCCTATGCCGACTGGTTCGCTGCACGGGATTGAGGGGTCTCCTTACCCCCCGCAACGATTTAAGGCGCGATCGCTATGCCCGGGCTGATCGGCGTGCCTCGCGCCATAGTCATGTGTCCCCGCGTGTGGTGCGCAGCGGGCACAGCGCTAAGGTGTGCGCTGCCGGGTTCGTGCTGCCAGCCCGCGGCGCTCGGCGCGGTTCATCGCCGGCGCATCGGGAAGTTCGCGCCGACCATCAACCAGGTTCCCCAGTGACGCCGGTAGCCGGCGGGATCAGCCGGTCCGCACGGAGCTGATCGAACAGGGCGATGAACGCATCATCGGTCGGCTGATAGGCGCTGAAGCCCATCCGCCGGCATTTGGACATGTCGGTGACCACTTCGATCGGTCGCCCGAGATCGGCATCGGTATGCCAGGGTGACGCCAGGCGCTGCAGATCGGGTTCGACGAGGCCGTCGCGTTCGGCTATTCGGCGCCAAATCGTGTCATCCCCAGCCATCTGCTGCTCGAGCGGTCGGACGTTGCCGTCGAACGGTACAGGCTCGATCCCAAACCAGGCGGCGATACGACTCCACATCCAGCTCCAGCGGAAGACATCGCCGTTGACGATGTTGAAGTCCTCGTTCGCGGCGGCCGGGGTCGTCGCGGCCCAGAGCAGCTGCCGTGCAAGCTGGCGCGCGTCGGTCATATCGGTAAGCCCGTTCCACTGCGCCGCCGACCCCGGAAAGGTGAAGGGCCGCCCGGTCTCGCGGCAAATCGTCGCATAGACGGAAAGCGTGGTACCCATGTTCATCGCATTGCCGACGGCTTTCCCGATCACCGTGTGCGGACGGTGGACGCTCCAGGTGAAACCGTCGCGCGCGGCGGCGGCGAACACTTCGTCCTCCTGCGCATAATAGAAGTTCTCGACGTCGAGCCGACCCTGGTCTTCACGGAACGGGGTCTGCGGCAGCGCCCCTTCGCCATAAGCCTCGAACGGTCCGAGATAATGCTTGAGCCCCGTCACCAAAGCGACGTGGCGCGGACCATCGGGCTTGGGCAGCCCGTCAAGCAGATTGCGCACCATCGCTGAATTGACGCGGATATTCTCGGCCTCGCTGTCCTGACGCAGCCAGGTCGTGATGAACACGGCATCGGGCTGGAGTTCGGCCAAGGCCGCTGCG
>CAJYRU010000200.1 GCA_913777295.1 uncultured Sphingomonas sp.
CCGTCCTGCCGGCCGATCATCATGTACTGGCCGTTCACCTTGCGCGGGAACAGGCCCATGCCCTTGTTCCGCGCGGCGCTGCCGGTCATCGGGACCAGGTCGAACGCGCGGAAATCGCGGGTGCGCAACAGCTCCGACTGGATCATCGACCCGTTATAGGCGGTGTAGGTGCCCAGCCATTCGACACTGCCGTCGTCATGGGTGAAGTGGACGAGGCGCATGTCCTCCAGCCCTTTCGACTGGGCTTCGGTGATCGGGAAGATCACGGTACCCGACAGCGTCGAATCGCGGTGGCGATAGACCGTGACTTCGCCCTCTGGCGCCTCGTCCTCTTCGCCCACCGCATCGGCGGCGGTGGCGAAGGGCGGCTCGGGCGCCAGCACCAGTTCGTTCTCGTCGGTGATGATGCCTTCGCGAAAGGCGACCGACGAGATATGGCCTTCGCCGACCGCGCGCAGTGACATCAGGATACGCAGCGACCCCGCAGGCATCCCCGACTGGTCGAAATGCGGCACGGCGCTGGGGTTCATCAGCGCGGCGGCGGCATAGCTATATTCATGGCAGAAATAGGCACCGATCAGCTGGCGCTTCTCGTCGCTGATCGTGCTGCCGTCGAGGCCGAGTACCGCCTCGATCTCGTCATAGCGGGTCATGAACACGCGACGCGTCTGCCAATGGCGCGCCTCGAAGTCCTTCAGCACGGTTTCAAGCTGGGTGCGCGCCTCGGCCGCGGACATCGCCAGCACTTCGCCGACCAGCCGTTCGGTCCGGCTGGGTGCCGAACCGTTGCGCTGCCATGCGATATGAAAGGGGCGCACCACCACGCGCGAAGGATCGGCGTACAGCCGCAAGGGGTGGTTGTAGATGTCCAGCATTCGCGCGTCCAATAATCCCGGCCGAAGCCGTGGCCGGATCAGGCCACGGCGCGGCGCGGGTCTGCCACGGAAGCGCGACCCTTTGAAAGGGCGGAAATGGCACAGGACGCCAATTGCAGCGCGAGAATCGACTCCGCCCCCTGATTCCGGTTCAGCCCGGTCGGCATCAGACCGTCGAAACAGCCGCCGTCGCCGACGGTCGCCAGCGGCAGGTCGAGGTCGTTGGCGCCGAGATACCAGTTATAGGCCTTGATCGCTTCGTCCACCCAGCGCCGATCACGCGTGGCATCCCACGCCGCGACACAGGCCTCGACCGTCGCCTGCGCCTCCAGCGGCTGCTGGTCGAACGGCAGCGGATCGGCATAGGGCCGGCCGAAGCTCTCGGTGCCGATGGCGCGGAACCGGCCTTCGGGCGAGGTCTGCTGCGCGACGATCCAGTCGAGCGTGTCCAGCCCGACCTTCAGGAAGTCGTCGCGCTTCAGGGCGTGGCCGGCGCGGATCATCGCTTCGGGCAGGCGGGCATTGTCATAGGCCAGCACGATTTCGAACCAGCGCCATTCGGGCCGGCGAGCGGTGTCGAGCAAGGTGACCAGTTCGGCACCGAAGCGGGTCGCGATCTCGGTCGACAGGGTATGGCCCGGATTGACCTCCAGCATCGCCACCGCCCCCAGCATCGCAAAGGCACGAGCACGCGGGCTGCCCAGGTCGAGCGCGATCGATGCGGTCTGTTCGTACAGCGACATGGCCCAGTCGCGATGCTTGCGCGACTGCGCGTCGCGGGCGGTGATCGCCAGCGCCCACAGCGTGCGACCGTTCGAGTCCTCCGAACCTTCATCCTCGCACCAAGTCCGGTCGAAATTCATGAAGTTGCGGAAGCGACGACGATCGGGGTTCCAGGCATATTGCAGGAACGAGGCGTAGATCGTCGTCCACTTGTCGCGCAGAACCGGGTCGAGATCCTCGATCTGCGACATCAGGATCAGCGCGCGGGCATTGTCGTCGATGCAGTAACCGTGACGACGGTCGGGCACCGAATAGATCGAATGCTGCAACATGCCGGTCGCGTCGCTCATCCGCTCGACCGCGGCAAAATCGGGCTGCAGCGCGGTCAGGTCGGTGCTGGGACGGACGCGCGACGGACGCGCAGCAACGGCGCGGCCGATCTCGATCATCGCCGCTTCCGCCAGACACGGAAACAGCATCGTCCGGCCGCGCGCATAGGCCCGGCTGGCCAGCGTATCGCGACGGGCGTCGTTGCCCAACAGGTCGACGATTTCGCGCGCGAACGCAGCGGCATCGCCGAAATCGACGATCACGCCATGGCCGTCCGCCAGAATCTCGGTTGCGTGGACATAGGGGGTCGACACCACGACCTTGCCCACACCAACGGCGTAGGACAGCGTGCCCGAGGTGATCTGCGCCGGATTGCTGTACGGCGTGACATACAGGTCGGCCGCCTGCAGGTAATCGAGCAGTTCGTCCTGTTCGACAAAGCCGTCGAGGAAGCACACATTGTCGGCCACGCCCAGACGGGCTGCCTGCGCCTTCAGCCGGTCGCGATAGGCCTCGCCCTCATGCGCGACGAGATGCGGATGGGTCGCGCCCAATACGACATACAGCGCGTCGGGATGCGATGCGGCAACGGCCGGCATCGCTTCGATCATCGTCTCGATCCCCTTGTTCGGGGCGAGCAGGCCGAACGTCAGGATGACGGGACGACCAGCCCAGCCGAACCGCGCCTTCATGGCATCGGGTCGGACGAAGGGGCGGTCATGGACGCCGTGCGGGATCGTCACGACCTTGCGCGGATCGGTCCCGTGGACGCGCATCAAGATTTCGCGGCCCTTGTCGGCCATGACGATGACCTTCGCCGCGCGACGCAGCAGCGCCTCCAGCACACGGCGTTCATCGGCGTTCGGGTTTTCGAGGATCGTATGCAGCGTGATCGCGACGGGGACATTCACCCGGTCGAGCAGCGCGACGATATGTTCGCCGGCCGGACCGCCATAAATGCCGTATTCGTGCTGGACCCACACCGCCTGCGCGCCGCTCGCCTCGATCCGGCGGGCTGCATCGAGATAGGCGATGCGATCGTTCTGCGCGATCGCATGGGTCACTTCCGGCGGATAGGCATAGGCACCGGGCCGGTCGTCCATCGCATAGACGTCGACGGCCATGTCGGGATACCGGTCACGCAGCGCGTTGAACGTGTCCGTGGTGAAGGTCGCAAGTCCGCATTTGCGCGGCAGGAAATTGCCGATCAGCGCGATGCGATCGGGCGAATCCAGGGCGACCCTCTGGTTCATCAGCGTTCCTCTTTGCGTTGCAATATCCGCGCGGTATCGGCGGTGTCCGCAAACAGAAACATTTCTACACGGTGAATGGTTGCAAGAATTGTGCGCTGCGACACGATTTCGTGGCGAACCGTGTCGCCTCCGGGACGATTACCCGCGGCCGCGGTATCCGGGCACGTCCTGATCCGGAATCCATACCGCCTTTGGAGGTTCCCCGGACTGCCAGAAGACATCGATCGGGATACCGCCGCGCGGGTACCAATAGCCGCCGATGCGCAGCCAGACGGGCTGCATTTCCGCGACCAGCCGTTCGGCGATGCCGACCGTGCAATCCTCGTGAAAGGCGGCGTGGTTGCGGAACGATCCGAGGAACAGCTTGAGCGATTTCGATTCGACGATCGTCGCGGCCGGCACGTAATCGATCATCAGATGCGCGAAATCGGGCTGGCCGGTCACCGGACACAGCGAGGTGAATTCGGGCGCGGTGAAGCGCACCAGATAGGGTGTGCTGCGCGGGTTGGGAACATAATCGAGTTCGGCGGCTTCCGGAGTGGTCGGAAGCGGGCTGGCCTGGCCAAGGAATTTCGGGTCCATGGCCCCCATGTAGAAGGGACGGCGCACGAATGGAACGGGTGCTGATCCCGATACTGGGCGATCAATTATCGTTCGGATTGTCGTCGCTGGCCGACGCCGACCCCGATACGGCCACGATCCTGATGATGGAGGTGGTGGAGGAGGCGACCTATGTCCGCCACCACCCGAAGAAGATCGCGTTCCTGTTCGCCGCGATGCGCCACCATGCCGCCGCGCTGGCGGACAACGGGTGGCACGTCGACTATGTTCGGCTGGACGACCCCGACAATGCCGGCAGCTTCACCGGGGAGATCGCCCGCGCGGTCGAGCGGCACGACCCCACCGCGATCATCGTCACCGAAGCCGGCGAATGGCGGGTGCAGGCGATGCTGGAGGCGTGGGAAACGATCTTCGGTATCCCTGTGTCGATCCGGTCCGATACGCGCTTCATCTGTTCGCATGACCGGTTCAGGGCGTGGGCCGACGAACGGCGCGAGTTGCGCATGGAATTCTTCTACCGCGAGATGCGGCGGGAAACCGGGCTGTTGATGGACGGCGACAAGCCGGTCGGGGGCAAGTGGAATTTCGACCATGACAATCGCAAGCCGGCGAAGCGCGACCTGCTGATCCCCCGCCCGCTGTCGTTCGCACCGGACAAGGTGACGCAGGAGGTGCTGGCGCTGGTCGCCAACCGGTTCGGCGACCATGCCGGCACGCTCGACGGGTTCGACTTTGCGGTCACGCGCGAGGACGCGCTGAGCCAGCAACGCGCGTTCCTGACCCATGCGCTGCCCGGGTTCGGCGACAATCAGGACGCGATGCTGACCGGCGAACCCTATCTGTGGCACGCGGTCCTTTCGCCCTACATCAATGCCGGGCTGCTCGACCCGCTCGATCTGTGCAAGGCGGTCGAGAAGGAATATGCGGCGGGCAAGGTGCCGATCAACGCGGCCGAAGGGTTCATCCGCCAGATCATCGGCTGGCGCGAATTCGTGCGCGGCATCTACTGGCGCGAGGGGCCGGACTATGTGACGCGCAACTTCCTTGGTGCGAAGCGCGACCTGCCGGCATTCTACTGGACCGGCGAAACTGACATGCACTGCCTGTCCCAGGCGATCGGGCAGACGCTGGACAAGGCCTATGCCCATCATATCCAGCGGTTGATGATAACCGGCAATTTCGCATTGCTGATCGGCGCTGACCCGCAACAGGTCCACCGCTGGTATCTGGAGGTCTATGCCGATGCCTATGAATGGGTCGAGCTGCCCAACACGCTGGGGATGAGCCAGTTCGGCGACGGCGGGTTGCTGGGGTCGAAGCCCTATGCCTCGTCGGGCGCCTATATCGACCGGATGTCGGATTATTGCCGGTCGTGCCGCTACGACGTGAAGCAGCGCACCGGGCCGGACGCGTGCCCGTTCAACGCGCTCTATTGGGACTTTGTCGCGCGGAACGAAGAGAAGCTCGGCCGCAATCCGCGCATGGCGATGCCGTACCGGACCTGGAGCAAGATGACGGCGGAGACGCAGCATGAGCTGCGCGGGCAGGCCAAGGGGTTCCTGAAATCACTCGACAAGCTGCCGAAATATGAGGGGTGATCGTATCCCCGCGCAGGCGGGGATCCAGAGCCAAGGACGGGCGGCTGCGGATGTGGCCCTAAACCCCCGCCCGCGCGGGGGTACGATAATGCATCGATTGGACAATCGGACCGCTTGACCGCTTTCAAGAGCGCCCTAAGCCTTCCCCCATGCAACCGCTCGTCTCCACCGCATGGCTTGCCGACCGGCTCGGCGCCCCCGGCCTCGTCCTCCTCGACGCGACCTTCGTGGCCGTGCAGGCCGACCCGCCCCGCGACGAAGCCGCCGAATTCGCCGCCGCGCATGTTCCGGGCGCGCGGTTCCTCGACCTCCGGGCGCTGTCGACGGGCCAGGCGACCTCGCTGCCGTCCGCCGACAAGCTGGCGGCGCGGCTGGGCGAGCTGGGGCTGAACGACGATGTGCAGGTCGTGCTGTACGACAATTCGCCGCACCATACGGCGGCTCGGGCCTGGTGGCTGTTGCGGCGCTTTGCCCGCGCGCTGCCGGTCGCGATCCTCGATGGCGGGCTTGCCAAATGGCGGGCCGAGGGGCGTGCCCTCGAAACCGGCATGGATCAGCCGACGCCGACCCGCTTTGCCGCCGATCCCGATCTGGCCCCGGTACGGACCAAGGCGATGGTGCTGGCATCGCTCGACAAGGATGCGACGCAGCTGGTCGATGCCCGCTCGCCCGGCCGGTTCGACGGGAGCGAGCGCGATCCGCGCGGCCTGCCCTCCGGCCACATCCCGGGCAGCACCAACCTGCACTATGCCCGCTTCTTCCACGATGACGGGACGTGGCGGTCGCCGCAGGAACTTGCCCACCTGTTCGCCGGGGCGGGGATCGATCTCGACCGCCCGGTCACGACGACCTGCGGGTCGGGGATTACTGCTGCGATCCCGGCCTTTGCGCTGCACCTGCTGGGGCGCGATGCCGCCCTGTACGATGGCAGCTGGACCGAATGGGCCGCCGATCCGCAAACACCGAAGGTAACCGCATGAGCGCGTCCGATCCCTCCCACGCGCCCGAAACGCAGGTCGTCACCGGCGGACGCCGCGACGAATGGACCGGGGGCGTCGTCAACGTCCCCGTCTGGCGCGCGTCGACGATCCTCTACGACGATGTCGCCGACCTGCGCGCGGCGGCCGGCGGCAGTACCCATCACCGGCTTTACTATGGTCGGAGGGGCACCCCGACCCAATGGTCGCTGGCCGACGCGCTGACCGACCTCGAGCCGGGGGCGGAGGGCACGTTGCTCTACCCGTCGGGCGTCGCGGCGATCACGACGGCATTGCTGGCCTTCCTCAAGCCCGGCGACCACCTGCTGCTGCCCGACAGCGCCTATGATCCGACGCGTGCCTTTGCACAGGGGATGCTGAAGACGATCGGCGTCACTACCACGCTCTACGACCCGATGATCGGCGCGGGTATCGCCGATCTGATGACCCCGGCGACGAAGGTGCTGTTCCTCGAAAGCCCGGGCAGCCTGACCTTCGAGGTGCAGGACGTGCCGGCGATGACGGCGATCGCGCGGGAGCGGGGGATTACCACGATCCTCGACAATACCTGGGCGACGCCGCTGCTGTTCCCGGCGATGGCGCACGGCGTCGATGTCACGATCATGGCCTGCACCAAATATGTCGTTGGCCATTCCGACGCGATGCTGGGGTCGGCCACCGCCGTCGCCTCGCATTGGCAGGCGTTGCGTGATGCGACCTATCAGTTGGGCCAGCATGTCGGCCCGGACGATGCGGCGCTGGGGGCACGGGGGCTGCGCACCATGGCGGTGCGGCTGAAGCAGCATGGCGAATCGTCGATCCGCATCGCTAGGTGGCTCGCCGACCAGCCCGAGGTGGCACGCGTGCTGCATCCCGCGCTGCCCGGTTGTCCGGGGCATGACATTTTTGCCCGCGACTTCCGGGGCAGTGCCGGGCTGTTCGCCTTCGTCCTGAACGGGGGCAGCGACGCCGGCCGGGTCGCGCTGATCGATAGCCTCAAGCTGTTCGGCATCGGCTATAGCTGGGGCGGGTTCGAAAGCC
Organism: uncultured Sphingomonas sp.; assembly: GCA_913777295.1. Classification (GTDB taxonomy): domain Bacteria; phylum Pseudomonadota; class Alphaproteobacteria; order Sphingomonadales; family Sphingomonadaceae; genus Sphingomonas. The sequence continues at coordinate 7,359 of CAJYRU010000200.1, forward strand.
TTGCCCTGCCGATCGACCCGCATCGCTACCGCAGCGTGACGCGCGCGGAGGCCGAAGGGCCGATGATCCGGTTGCAGATCGGACTGGAGAATGTCGACGACCTGATCGCCGACCTTGCCGCCGGGCTGGCACGGTTCCGGGCGGCGCCGTGAACGGCCTTGCCGCCGGGCTGGCCGCACAGGGATTGCCGGTGGCCGACGGGCGCGAACTGGCAGAGGCCGGCATCGTGGCAGGGCTGGTGCTGGTGTCGCTGCTGCTCGGCTGGCTGGCCGGGCGCTGGGCCGGGCCGCATCTGACGACGCTGTGGCGCGACCGGGTCGGCGACCATGCCGTCGGCCTCGCTGCGCGGATGTGCGACATCGTACGGCATTTCGTGGCGGTCATCGCGCTGGCGCTGGTCGCGCAGGTGCGGAATTGGGGGGCGCTGGGCGACATCGTCGTCGGGCTGGCGCTGGGCGCGGCGGTCGCGCGGCTGGCGATGCAGTTGCTGCGCGGCGTCAACCTTGCGCGCTGGCTCGCCTGGGCGGTGTCGGCGATCCTGTTCGTCGCGGTACTGGCCGGATCGGTCGGCGGGCTGGAGCCGATCACTACCACGCTCGACGCGATCGGCTTTTCGATCGGGCGCCGCCGCCTGTCGCTGCTGGCGCTGGTCAGCGCGCTGCTGACCGCGGTCGTCCTCTATGCGGCGGTCCGCGTCGCCAACCGGCTGGTCGGCCATGCGGTCGGGCAGGCGAGGAGCCTCGACCCCGCGCAGAAACTGCTGGCGCAGAAGCTGGCATCGATCGCGGTCGTCATCACCGCCTTCTTCTTCGGGATCGACCTGCTCGGCATCGACCTGACCACCTTTGCCATTTTTTCGGGCGGGCTGGGCCTTGCGGTCGGCTTCGGGTTGCAGAAGACGGTCGGCAACCTGATCGCCGGTATCATCCTGCTGATGGACCGGTCAATCAAGCCGGGCGACGTGATCGTCGTCGGCGACAGCTTCGGCTGGGTGAACAAGATCGGGGTGCGCGCAGTGTCGGTCATCACCCGCGACGGCAAGGAACACCTGATCCCCAACGAGAATTTGATGACGCAGGAGGTGGAGAACTGGTCCTTTTCCGACCGCAACGTCCGGGTGCGGATCCCGGTCGGCGTGGGGTATGAAACCGACCTGCGGCTGGCGCAGAAGCTGATGCTGCAGGCCGCAACCGAAAGCGCGCGGGTGCTGCGCAGCCCGGCGCCCAATGTCTGGCTGCTCTCCTACGGCGAATATGCCGTGGAACACGAAATCCTGGCGTGGATCAGCGATCCCGAACAGGGCGTCGGCAATGTCCGGTCGGACGTGCTGAACCGGTTGTGGGACCTCTTTGCCGAGCATGGCATCAAGATTCCCGTGCCCCGGCGGGAAGTGATGTTCAAGGATGGGTTGACGGTGAGGAAGGACTGAAACGCGCGTCATCCCGGCCTGCGCCGAGATGACGCGGAGAGGGGCTACCCGTCCTTATCCTCACTCCCTATCTTCCCACCCGTGACAGCCATCACCGCCCGTATCGCCGAGGGTGTCCGCGCCGTGCCCGCCGACCAGTGGGATACCTGCGCGGGCAAGGGCAATCCGTTCCTCTCGCACGCCTTTCTCTCGGCGCTGGAGGAATCGGGCAGCGTCGGACCGGGATCGGGGTGGCAGCCCTTGCCGATCATCGTCGATGATGAAGCTGGCGTGCCGCAGGCGATCGCACCGGCCTATGCTAAGGGGCACAGCCAGGGCGAATATGTGTTCGACCATAGCTGGGCCGACGCATGGGAGCGGGCCGGCGGCGATTATTATCCGAAGCTCCAGATCGCGGTGCCGTTCACCCCCGTGTCTGGGCCCCGGCTGCTGCTGCGCGATGGCGCCGATCCCAGTGCGCTGATCGGCGCGGTCGAGGCGGTGGTGCGGCAGAACGGGTTGTCCTCGGCCCACGCGACCTTCGTCGACGAGGCGCAGCTACCCGCGTTTGAGGCGGCGGGCTGGCTGACGCGGGCGGGCACCCAGT
>CAJYRU010000201.1 GCA_913777295.1 uncultured Sphingomonas sp.
CCCGCGCCCGAGAATCATCGGGGGTCGATATGCGGGGACAGGTGCTGGGCGTTGATCGGAACGGACGCGAAGGGCGGATCGCCGGCGACGATGGGCAGCGTTACTGGTTCGAACCGGACGACTGGTCGGATCGCGTCGGACCGGCGGTCGGCGCGCAGGTCGATTTCGAGGTGTCGAACGGCCGGGCGCTGCGCATCTACCACGTTCCCGGCACGGTCGCGCCACGCCCCGTCGCCGATCCGAGCCGCCGCCGCCCGCGCAAGGACAAGGTCGCGGCCGCGCTGCTTGCCTTCTTCCTCGGCATCTTCGGCGTGCATCGTTTCTATCTGGGCAAGGTCGGTTCGGGCATCGCGATGCTGGCGCTGACCTGCACCCTCATCGGCATCTTCGTCACCAGCATTTGGTCGCTGATCGATTTCATCCGCTACCTTGTCATGGACAATGACGAATTCCACCATCGCTATGGCTGATCGAAGCGGTCGATCGGGGCGATGAACCTTTCCTTCATTGCGCGAACGGTCCGTTTCGCGCATGGGAATTGCCCGAACCGACTTGGATGGAATGTGACATGGCCGCAATCTGGGCCCCCGACAGCTGGAAAAAAGCCGAAGCGCGCCAGCTCCCGACTTATCCCGACGCACAGGCGCTCGACGCGACGACCGCCCAGCTCGCCAGCTATCCGCCGCTCGTCTTTGCCGGCGAAGCGCGCAACCTGACCGCCGAACTGGCGCAGGTGGCGGAGGGCAAGGCGTTCCTGCTGCAGGGCGGCGATTGCGCGGAGAGCTTTGCGGAATTCCATCCCAACTATATCCGCGACACCTTCCGCGTCATCCTGCAGATGGCAGTGGTGCTGACCTTCGCATCGAAGCTGCCGACGGTAAAGGTCGGCCGCATGGCGGGCCAGTTCGCCAAGCCGCGGTCGGCCGATACCGAGACGGTCGATGGCGTCGAACTGCCCAGCTATCGCGGCGACAACATCAACGACATCGCCTTCACCGCCGAAGGGCGCGTACCCGATCCGCAGCGGATGATCCGCGCGTATTCGCAGGCGGCAGCGACGCTGAACCTGCTGCGCGCCTTTGCGACCGGCGGCTATGCGAACCTGCACCAGGTCCATCGCTGGACCCATGACTTCATGGGCCGGTCGCCCTGGGCCAAGAAATATGCTGACGTCGCCGACCGCATCGGCGAGGCGCTCGACTTCATGGCCGCGTGCGGGATCGATGCCGACAGCGTGCCACAGCTGAAGGCGACCAGCTTCTACACCAGCCACGAAGCGCTGCTGCTGCCGTACGAACAGGCGCTGACCCGGCAGGATTCGCTGACCGGCGACTGGTACGACACCTCGGCCCATTTCATGTGGATCGGGGACCGCACCCGCTTCGACGGATCGGCGCATGTCGAATTCCTGCGCGGCATCGGCAACCCGATCGGCATCAAGTGCGGCCCGACGCTGGAGCCGGACGCGCTGCTCCGGATGCTCGACACGCTTAACCCGAACCGCATCGCGGGGCGGATGACGCTCATCACCCGCTATGGCCATGACAAGATTGAAGCGGGCCTGCCCAAGCTGATCCGCGCGGTTCAGCGCGAGGGGCACCCGGTGGTGTGGTCGTGCGACCCGATGCACGGCAACACGGTAAAGGCGACGACCGGCTACAAGACGCGGCCGTTCGACCGCATCCTCGCCGAAGTGCGTGGCTTCTTCGCCGTGCATCGCGCCGAGGGTAGCCATGCCGGTGGGATCCATACCGAAATGACCGGTCAGAACGTCACCGAATGCACCGGCGGCGCGATCGCGGTTACCGAACAGGCACTGGCCGATCGCTACCACACGCACTGCGATCCGCGCCTCAACGCCGGGCAGAGCCTCGAGCTGGCATTCCTGCTGGCCGAGATGCTCAACGACGAGATGGCGGAACGGCGCAAGGACGCGGCCTGACGCGCATCGTCATCCCGGCGAAGGCCGGGATCCATGGACACGGAACAATCGGCAAGAGCCGGAACGTCACCTTTCCATGGATTCCGGCCTTCCCCGGAATGACGGGCGTCGGGTTTAGCCCATCCCCGCCAGCAGCTTGTCGACGGTAATCGGATAGTCCCGCACGCGAACGCCGCACGCATTGTACACCGCGTTGGCGATCGCCGCACCGACGCCGCAGATGCCCAGTTCCCCGACTCCCTTCGCCTTCATCGGCGACGAATAGGGGTCCTCCTCGTCGAGGAACACGACCTCCTGATGCGGAATGTCGGCATGGGTCGGCAGGTGATATTCGGCCAAGTCGTGGTTGATGAACCCACCCAGCCGCGTGTCGACCACCAGTTCTTCGGTCAGCGCCGCCCCGACACCCATCGTCATCGCGCCCAGTATCTGGTTACGCGCCGCCTTCGGATTGAGAATGCGTCCGGCGGCGAACACGCCCAGCATCCGGCGGACACGGACCTCCGCCGTATCCGCATCGACGCCGACCTCTACGAAATGCGCGCCGAAGGTCGCCTGCACGAACTTTTTCGTCAGGTCGCCGAACTCGATCCGGTCCTCGACCTCGATTCCCGCGCCGCCAGCCGCTTCGCCCAGCGCCACGGACTTGTTGCCGGACCACACCCGCCCATCGGCAAAGCGCGCGGTGGCAGGATCAAACCCGACCGCCTGGGCGATCCGGTCGCGCAACCCGACGCACGCCGCATAGACCCCGGCGGTCGAGCTGTTCGCACCGAACTGTCCGCCCGAGCCGGCCGACACAGGAAGGTCCGACTCGCCCAGACGGACCGTCACCTGCTCCAATTCGACGCCCAGCATCTCGGCGGCGGTCTGCGCCAGGATCGTGTAGCTGCCGGTGCCGATGTCGGTCATGTCGGTCGTTACCGTGACCCGGCCGTCGCCCGCGATCCCGACGCGCGCCGCCGACTTCACCACCATATTGCCGCGATAGGCCGCCGCCATTCCCATCCCGACCAGCCAGCGCCCCTCCCGCCGCTGCCCCGGCTCACGCTGGCGCCCGGCCCATCCGAAACGCTCCGCCCCCTCGCGCAGGCAACCGATCAGGTCGCGGTGCGAAAAGCGCCGCTCGGGCTTTTCGGGATCGACCTGCGTATCGTTCAGTACGCGCAGTTCGACAGGGTCGAGGTCCAGCCTTTCGGCGAGTTCGTCCATCGCCGCCTCGATCGCCATCATGCCGACCGCCTCACCCGGCGCACGCATCGCGCTCGATTCGGGTAGGTTGAGTTCGGCCAGCCACTCCGTCACCCGCCGGTGCGGCGCAGCGTAAAGCTGCCGGGTCTGCGCCCCCGCCCCTTCCGGACTGCCACCGGGCAGGTCGCCCGACCAGCTTTCGTGGGCGATCGCCTGTAACCGGCCATCGCTCGACGCGCCCAGCCGTAACCGTTGGATCGTCGAGGACCGATGCGTCGTGTTGTTGAAGATTTGCGGGCGGCTCAACACCACCTTGACCGGTCGCCCGATCTGCCGCGCGGCGACGGCTGCCAAGACCGCGTCGGCCCGCACCCACAATTTGCCGCCAAAGCCGCCGCCGACATGATGCGCCACGATCCGCACCTTGTCCTTCGGCATCTTCAGAATCTTCGCCATATCGCGCGCGGCCCAGTCGACCATCTGGTTCGCGGTCCACAGCGTCAGCGCATCGCCATCCCACGCCGCGATGGAGGCATACGGCTCCATCATCGTGTGAGCATGGTCAGGGGTCGTATAGGTCGCATCGACCTGCACCGGCGCATCGGCAAAGGCGCGGTCGAAATCCCCATGCGCGTTCGACCGGAACGGCTTGTCCGCACCTGCCTTCGCCGCATCGGCCAGATCGAACGCACCATCGACCGCGTCATATTCTATCCGTATCAGCCGCGCCGCCCCCCGTGCGTTCTCGAAGCTGTCCGCCACCACCAGTGCCGCCGCCTGCCCCAGCTGATCCACTTCCGGACCCGCGAGCATTGGCACCTTGTGATCGTCCCCGATCCCGAGCGGCCCCGCATTCTCGTGCGTCACGACCGTCAGCACACCTGGCATGGCCAAGGCCTCCGCCGCATCGATCGACACGATCCGTCCGGTGGCGATCGTCGTGCCGACGACGACGCCGTGCGCCTGCCCCGGCTGCGCGAATTCGGCGGCATAGGTAGCGTGCCCGGTCACCTTCAGCGGCCCTTCGATCCGGTCGGTCGAGCGACCCAGCACACGCATCGCGTCGGTCGGGTTCGCGCCTGCGGCTTCGGTGAACTTCATGCTGCTACGCCCTTCATTTCCGCCCGAACAGCTTTTCGATGTCGCCATGCGCCAGCTTGATCCAAGTCGGGCGACCATGGTTGCACTGGCCGGAATGCGGCGTTACTTCCATTTCGCGCAGCAGGGCGTTCATCTCTGCCACCGACAACACCCGGCCGGCGCGAACCGATCCATGGCAGGCCATCGTCGCCGCGACATGGTCGATCCGCTCCTTCAGCGACAGGGCCGCATCATGGGCGCGGATCTCGTCGGCAAGGTCGGTGACCAGACCGATGACGTCCCCCTGCCCCAGCATCGCCGGCGTCGCCCGGACCAGCATCGCGCGCGGGCCGAATCGCTCCAGCTCCAGTCCGAACTCCGCCAGTTCCGCCGCCCTGTCCTCCAGCGCGTCGCAGGACACCTCGTCCAGCTCGACGACTTCCGGGATCAGCAGCGCCTGTCGCGCCACCCCGCCGCTCGCCATCGCCGTGCGCATACGCTCCAGCACCAGCCGCTCGTGAGCGGCGTGCTGGTCGACCAGCACCAGCCCGTCCTCCGCCTCCGCGACGATATAGGTCCGCGCGACCTGCCCCCGCGCCGCGCCCAGCGGGAATTGCGTCAAGGCAGGCGGTGGCTCGACGGCCACTTCCGCACGCGCCTGGGGCGGCGGCGCGAAGAAAGTGGGACGGCGCTCGTGAAAAGAAAATCCCGGCGACACGCTAGTTTCCGCAAGGGGCGGCAACGGCATCGCGGGACCGGCTACAGGCGCGACCGGCTCCTTGGTCCAGGCCGCCATCGCATCGGCCGCCGGACGCTGCACCGCGCGGAACCCCGCTTCGTCCAGCGCGCGCCGCAACCCGCCCACGATCAGCCCGCGCGCGGCCGCCGGATCGCGAAACCGAACCTCGGTCTTGGCCGGGTGGACGTTGACGTCGATCAGGTCGGGATCAACGTCGAGGAACAGCGCCACCACGGCATGGCGGTCGCGCGCCAGCATCTCGGCATAGGCGCCGCGCACCGCGCCCGACAGCAGCCGGTCCTTCACCGGACGACCGTTGACGAACAGATACTGATGGTCCGCCACGCCCCGGTGAAAGGTCGGCAGCCCGGCGACGCCGCCCAGCCGCATCCCGTCGCGTTCCCAGTCCAGCCCGACCGAATTCGCCGCCAGCGCCCGATCGGTCAACGCCGCCACCCGTTCCGGCCGCGACTCGCCGGCCTGTACGCCCAGCAACCGGCGACCGTCATGTTCCAGCGTGAAGGCGATGTCGGGCCGGGCCATGGCGAGTCTGCGCACCTGGTCGACACAGGCCGCGAATTCCGAGCGGGGCGAGCGCAGGAATTTGCGCCGGGCCGGAACGCGCGCGAACAGCCCCTCGACCCGGATGCGCGTGCCCGGCGGGACGGCCGCGGGGCGATCCTCGACCACCTCGCCATTGTCCACCGTGCGCAGCCATCCCTCCGCCCCCGCCGGGCGGCTCTCGATCGACAGACGCGCGACGCTGGCGATCGACGGCAAGGCCTCTCCACGAAAGCCAAGCGTGGTTACCGCTTCGATGCGGTCGTCGGGCAGCTTGGAGGTCGCGTGCCGCTCCAGCGCCAGCGCCATGTCGGCCGGCCCCATGCCGCACCCGTCGTCGCTCACCTCAATCAGATCGATGCCGCCGTCAGCCAATCGGACCAGCACGCGCCCGGCTCCGGCGTCGATCGCGTTCTCGACCAGTTCTTTCAGCGCGGAAGCGGGGCGTTCCACCACTTCTCCCGCGGCGATGCGGTTGACTAGATGCTCGGGCAGACGGCGTATTGACATGGGGGTCGCTCTAGCCCAAGCGGCGCCATCCCGCGACCCGCTTCCGCCATCTGGCAACCGACTGGAACCCCGGTCGGACGGGTCGAGGTACAAGCTGCGAACCGCCGCGTCGGGACACGCGGATAAGGACGGAAGTATCGATGGCCTTCTCGCGTTTCTTCAAGTTCATGTCGCACGATATGGCGATCGACCTCGGCACCGCCAATACGGTGGTGTATCTGCGGGGTCGCGGTGTCGTGCTGAACGAACCGTCGGTCGTGGCGGTCGAGACGCTGAACGGCGTGAAGCGGGTCAAGGCGGTCGGTGACGACGCCAAGCTGATGATGGGCAAGACCCCCGGTTCGATCGAGGCGATTCGCCCGATGCGCGACGGCGTCATCGCCGACCTCGACGTCGCCGAACAGATGATCAAGCACTTCATCCAGAAGGTGCATGGCCAGCGCCGCTTCATCCGCTGGCCCCAGATCGTGATCTGCGTGCCGTCGGGGTCGACCAGCGTCGAACGCCGCGCGATCCGCGACGCCGCATCGAACGCCGGTGCGTCGCAGGTGTGGCTGATCGAGGAGCCGATGGCCGCCGCGATCGGCGCCGACATGCCGGTCACCGAACCGATCGGGTCGATGGTCGTCGACATCGGCGGGGGCACGACCGAAGTCGCGGTCCTGTCGCTGCGCGGCCTCGCCTATTCGACCTCGGTCCGCGTCGGCGGCGACAAGATGGACGAAGCGATCGTTAGCTATGTCCGCCGCAACCACAACCTG
>CAJYRU010000202.1 GCA_913777295.1 uncultured Sphingomonas sp.
CCCGCGCGGTCGGGGAAAGCAAGCTCGACCATGTCGTCGCGCTCGAATATCTGATCGCGCTGTACGACCGGATGTTCGGGCGGGTGGTGCCGGTGCGCTTCGTCATGTTCTCCGCGATCGGCGCGGCGGGGGCGATCGTGCATCTGGCGGCGCTGGGGTTGTGGCTGGAACTGGGCGCAGGGTTCATCGCGGCGACGATTGTCGCGACGGTGGCGGCAATGACCTTCAATTTCTTCCTGAACAACCTGCTGACCTATCGCGACCGGCGGCTGCGGGGGGCACGCGCGCTGCTCGACGGCTGGGTGTCGTTCTGCGCGGTATGTTCGGTCGGCGCGGTCGCCAATGTCGGCGTCGCGGCGTTCCTGTACGACGTACGCGGCGGAGCATGGGCGCTGCCGGCGCTGGCCGGAATCGCGGTCGGCGCGGTGTGGAATTTCGCGCTGTCGTCGCGGTTCACCTGGGGGCGCTACGGGCGGAAGCGATCGGCTTGATGCGCGATGACAATCGCTGGATCCGTTCATACTGAGTATGGGCTGAGCTTGTGGAAGACCCGTATCGAAGGATCCTTGGCCGTCCTTCGACAAGCTCAGTGAACGGGTGTGCCGGACGTCCTGCATCACCGCCAGCTGTCGAACCACATCCACCGGTTGAACGCCTGCGGCCCGCTGAGCGGCGCGGCGGAAATGATCGGGTGGAAATAGACGAACAGCATCAGCACCAGCAGCGCGAACCCTTCGTTCGCCCGCGCGAACCGCCCCCTGGCCAGCGCGTGGAACGCCGCCGCCAGCGCGAGGCACAGCCAGATGCTCGACAGGTGGTAATAATAATAGAAGCCGAGCGACTTCGGGATCACCGCCCACACCGCCAGCGATCCGACCCACAGCAGCCCGACGCCCAGCAGCGCGCGCGACCGCTGCCGCAGTCCCGCCCACAGGCACGCCGCCACCGCGACCAGCCCGCCCCACATGATCGCCGGATTGCCCAGCAGCAGCACGCCGCGCTGCACGCCTTCATCGGGTTCGTAGAAATACCAGATCGGCCGGATCAGCAGCGGCCAGCTCCACCAGCTCGATTGATAGGGATGGGGGGCCAGGATCTGCGTCTGCCGCTGATACATCTCCAGCTGGAACGGGATCAGCCGCGCGAGCGTCAGCGGGTCCTGCGCATAGAAGAAGGCGGGGGCGAAGGTCGCGAGATAGGTGCCAATGCTGACCGCGCCGAACAGGAGGAGCGCCGGAAACAACGGCAGCCCGGGCCAGTAATCGCGCCCGTCACTCTTGCCCCAGACCAGCAGCAGTCCCGCGCCGGCGACATAGGGCACCGCCGCCCATTTCACCCCGACCGCCAGCCCGAACAGCGCCGCCGACAGCGTCAGGCGCCACGCCGGTCGCCCGCGCATCGACCATAGCAGCGCGGCGATCGCCAGCGTGGTGAACGCGCCCAGATACACCTCCAGCATCGCGGTGCGCGCCTCGACCAGCAGCGTCTGGTTCAGCACGGCCAGTCCTGCGCCGAACGCCGACACCGGCACCCGCCGGAACAGCAGCTGCAGGCAGGCGAACACGCCAAGCACCGTCGCGGTCCCGGCCAGCGTCCCCATGATCCGCCAGCCCCACGGATTGTCGCCGAACAGGGCGATGCCCGCCGCGATGAAAATCTTGGCCACCAGCGGATGTTCGGTATTGGCCGGATAGGCCAGCGCCAGCAGCGTCCGCGCGGCGGGCACGTAATGCACCTCGTCGAACGACAATTTTGCCGGTCGGCCTAGTCCCCACAGGAACAGCAATTGCGCCGCACATGCGATCAGCAGGGCGGTTGTCCACGGGCGATCGCGCAGGCGGGAGAGCATGGGCCGGGGTGTAGCGGAACGTGGCGCCGGTGCAATCCTCCCCGGCACGGGGAGGGGGACCAGCGAAGCTGGTGGAGGGGGGCGTCGTCATACGGAACGGCCGCGTTGCGCGGACATCCCCCTCCACCATCGCCTTCGGCGACGGTCCCCCTCCCCGTGCCGGGGAGGATTTCCGCATATCGCCCATCGCTTGCCACAATCCGCGCGTATTGTTTCGCGATATGGCACTGATCGACACGTTCCTCGCCCGTACCGTCCGCCGCGGTACGCTCTCCCTGACTCATGCCGATGGCCGCACCGTCACCTTCGGCACCGCCGATCCGGCCTTTCCCGACGTCGCGATCCGCTTCACCCATCCCGGCGTCGCCGGGCGCATCGTCCGCCACCCGGCGCTCGGCGCGGCGGAGGCGTTCATGGACGGCGACCTCGTCATCGACCGCGGCGACATTCGCGACCTGGTCGAGCTGCTGACCGGCAATACCCCCTGGGGCCGGGGCAGCTCGCTCGCGCCATCGCTGCCGATCCGGTTGTTCGATGCCGTCCGCCACCGGCTCGACCGGGTCAACATGGCCCGCCGGTCGAAGCGTAACGTGGCGCATCACTACGACCTGTCCGACCGGCTCTACGCGCTCTTCCTCGACATCGACCTGCAATATAGCTGCGCGTACTTTACCGATCCCGCCAACGGCCTCGAACAGGCGCAGTCGGACAAGAAGGCGCATATCGCCGCGAAACTCGCGATCCGCCCGGGGATGCGCGTCCTCGACATCGGTTGCGGCTGGGGCGGCATGGCGCTGTACCTGCATCGCAAGACCGGCGCCGAGGTGCTGGGCGTCACCCTGTCCGAGGAGCAGATCAAGGTCGCGCGCCGCCGGGCGGAGGATGCCGGCGTCGCCGACAAGGTGAAGTTCGAACTGATCGACTATCGCGCCGTCACCGGACGGTTCGACCGGATCGTGTCGGTCGGCATGTTCGAACATGTCGGCCCGCCGCAATACAACACCTTCTTCCGCAAGTGCCGCGAACTGCTCACCGACGACGGCGTGATGCTGCTCCACACCATCGGCCGGATGGGCGTGCCGGGCGTCACCGACACCTTCACCACGAAATATATCTTCCCCGGCGGCTACAACCCGGCGCTGTCCGAAATCGTGCGCGGCTATGAGGGGACCAAGCTGATCGCGACCGATGTCGAGGTGCTGCGCGTGCATTATGCGCTGACCATCGATCACTGGTACGACCGCACGGTGGCGGCGAAGGACGCCATCGTCGCGCTGTACGACGAGAAATTCTACCGCATGTGGACCTTCTATCTGGCAGGCGCGGCGGCGGCGTTCCGCCATGGCGGCATGGTCAATTACCAGGTCCAGCTCGCCCGCAGCCGCCACGCCCTGCCGCTGACGCGCGACTATATGATCGAGGAGGAACGGCGGCTGCGGAGGTAGGGGCGCGAAGCGGCGATCGGCGCAAGGATGCAGGCCGGCGCCGGAAACGCGGCACTTGCCGTTCCCGGCCTGAACGGTGACGATAGGCCATGGGTATCCTTGACTGGTTCCGGTCGCACGCTCCGGTCGTCGTCGAACCCGACGGGTTCGGGCAGGGCATGATCGACGACTTCCGCTTTTGGCGTCACTTTCGGCGCTGTCGCAGGCGCACGGTCGCATGGCGGCTGCCGACCGACGCAGAGGTTGCCGCGATCGACGGGCATCCCGTCCTCGGCCGGTTCGGTGACCACATCGTCGCCGTCGCGGACGTCGGCGACGAGCATTGGATCGTGCGCGACCGCGACTGGTTCGGCTGGCCCGACCCGCCCGAATATGTCTTCTTCGCGCTGACCGGCGATACGATCCGCGCGGCGGTCGACTTCGATGGCTGGCCGCCGCGCTGGTCCTTACCGGATGGTTTGCCCGACTATTCGATCGTCACCCCGACGACCTTCCATACGCCGCCTTCCTGATCGAGCGTCACCGTCTCGACCTTGTCACCCCCGGTTGCGAAGCGCGTACGGAACTTGAGCATTTCGACGCCGGCGGGCGGCACCGGGATCGTCTCCTGCCCGATCAGCGAGCGCGACACCACCGCGCCCAGCGGCGTGCGCACGCGCTGCGACACCTCGGCCCACACGGCCTCGCTGTTCAGTTTGCGGAAGGCCGCACCGAACCGGTCATAGCTGTCGCTCCAGCGACTCTGGTCGATCAGTTCGAGGAACGCACGCGCCGAATCCGCGGCGGGGGTGGCCGGCACCGTGGTCGCCGGCAACGGGGCCGGTGTCGATCCGGGCAGCAGGGTCAGGGCCAGCAGGCCGAGGGCAAAGGTCATCAGCATTACTCCGATCAGAACGGGCAGCCGGCGACGTGCCGGTGCCGCGCCGTCGTCCGGCGCCGGTTCCACATCGTTCGCCGCGCCGCGGGCGTCGTCCCCGGTTCTCATGTCCCCCAGATTTTCGGGGGTACCCTCTGCGGCCAGCAGCATCCGCGCCGCCTCGCGACTGCTCGACACCATCAGCTTGCGCCGCGCATCGCGCAGCCGTTCGTTGATGGTATGGACCGACAGGCCCAGCGTCACCGCCACCGACTTCGCATCATGCCCGCGCACGATCAGGCGCAGCGTCTGCTTTTCCTTTTCGGTCAGGGCGTCGATGCCCTGTCTGGCCGGCATAGTCATGGGGTTCGGCCTATGGCCGGGGCAGAGGAGGGACCACCCCTAAAAATTTGGGACGGGTACGACGGCCCGTCAAACCCTAAGCGAACGTCGCCCCAGCGCAGGCTGGGGCCTCAAGCGGCTCCTGCCTCGTGCTATAACCGAGAGATCCCAGCCTTCGCCGGGATGACACGTGGCGCTGGCGTGACGACGGGGGCGATCCACGCCCCCGGTCCCTCAATCCTCGCCGAAACGATCCTCGACCAGCTGGCACAGCTGCCCCACCACCGCCTCGGCCCCGTCACCGCTCGCGCTGATCGTGATGTGGTCGCCCTTGGCCGCGCCCAGCATCATCAGGCCCATGATCGACGTGCCGGTGACCCGCGATCCGTCCTTTTCGACGCTCACCTCGATCGGCTGCGCAGCGGCCATCGTCACGAACTTGGCGCTGGCGCGGGCGTGCAGGCCGCGGCGGTTGGTGATCTGGACGGTGCGGGTGACGCTCATGCCGCCGCCTCGCCCAGCACTTCGCTGGCGACCGAGATATATTTGCGCCCTGCCTCCCGCGCAGCGGCGACGGCTTCGGCGACCTTCATCGCCTTCCGCGCACCGCCCAGCCGGATCAGCATCGGCAGGTTGATGCCCGCGATCACCTCGATCCGGCCCGTCTCCATCAGCGAGATGGCAAGATTGCTGGGCGTGCCGCCGAACAGGTCGGTCAGCACGATCACACCCTGTCCGGCATCGACCTCGGCAATCGCCTTGGCGATGTCGGCGCGGCGCTCCTCCATATCGTCCTCGGGACCGATGCACACCGTGCCGATCCGCTCCTGCGGACCCACGACATGCTCCATCGCCACGACGAACTCCTCGGCAAGACGTCCGTGCGTCACCAAAACCAGGCCGATCATGTTCGTCGTCGTTCCTACATCCGTCATGGCGCTTGCCTTGCGCCCTCCAGCGAATCCTGCGGCGCAGTGGCCAGGTCGCGATGGTGTATCGTGGGCGAAAATCCCTGTTCACGCAACCATGCGCCCATCCGTTCGGCGACATGGACCGACCGGTGCCGTCCGCCGGTACAGCCGAACGCGATCGTGACATAGGATTTGCCCTCCGCGCGGTAGCGGGGAAGGAGGGTCAGCAGCATCGTTTCGAACGATGCGATCGCCGCGTCATAGGCCGGGTCGGCCCGGACATAGGCGGCGACATCGAGGTCCAGCCCGGTCCCCGGCCGCAATACCGGGTCCCAGTGCGGATTGCGCAGGAACCGCATGTCCAGCACGATGTCGGCATTGCGCGGCACCCCGCGCGAAAAACCGAACGACAGCACCGACAGCACCGGCTCGCTGCTGTCCGGTTCGGCAAAGGTCTCGCGCGTCCACTGCGCCAGGTCGTTGCGGCTGAAATTGGTGGTGTCGAGCAGCCGGTTGGCAAAGCCCCTGAGCGGCTCCAGCACCTCGCGCTCGCTCTCGATCCCGTCGGCGGCGGTGCGGTCGCTGGCCAGCGGGTGGCGCCGCCGAGTCTCGTTGTAGCGGCGCTCCAGCTCGGCCTGGCTGCTGTCGAGGAACAGGACGCTGACGCCGAAATCGGGCCGCGCGCGGATCGCCGCGACGATCTGTTCGGCGTCGAACCCGCGCGTCCGCGTGCCGATCCCGATCGCCAGCGGCCGGTCGGCATCGGCCGGGCTTGCGGCGATCAGATTGCCGAGCAGGCGCAGCGGCAGATTGTCGACAATGTCCCAGCCGCTGTCCTCCAGCGTCTTGAGGACCGTCGATTTCCCCGCGCCGGACATGCCGGTGACCAGCAGGATGGAAGCATGATGCATTATCGGGCGATCCTGTCGAGCATGAGGCGGATACGGGCCGGGGCCGATGCCTCCAGCAAGGCGAGCGTATAGGCGGGCAGGGCGATGCCCGCGACGACATGGGTCATGGCCTCGGGCATCCGCTCGGGTGTGCCGGCCTCGACCCAGAGCGCGACGGGCACGTCGCGGGTGAAGGGCCGTTCGACGATGCCGATGCCGCGCACCTCGATCCGCCCGGCGATGGTCGCGGGCGGCGCGGCATACACCACGCCGTCACGCGCTGTAACCACCGTATAGTCGTCGCTGACCAGCATCGCCCCGGCCTCGATCAGCCGCAGCGTCAGGTCGGACTTGCCCGCCCCCGACGGCCCCACGATCAGCACGCCCCGCCCGTCGATCGCGACGCATGAGGCATGGACGGGTTGCGGGGGGTCGTCGCTCATGCCCCGGCCACCGGCAGCTGCACGACGAAGCGTGCGCCTTCGCGCTGGTCCCTGCGTGATTCGGCGGCGATCATACCGCCATGCCCTTCGACGATGGTCCGCGCGATGGCAAGACCAAGGCCCGAATGTCGTCCAAACGCCTCGTCGCCCGGCCGCACCGAATGGAACCGGCGGAACACCGCCTCGCGCTGTTCGGGCGGGACGCCCGGGCCATCGTCGACCACCTCGATCTCGACCAGGTCGCCGTCGTTGGTCCCGGCGATCCGCACCGTGCCGCCGGGTGGCGAGAAGGAGACGGCATTGTCGATCAGGTTGGCGAACACCCGCTCCAGTCTCGCGCCCTCGCCGCTGACGACCAGGGGTTCGTCGGGATCGAATACCAGCACCACGTCCCGCTCCACGCCGCGATCGGTGCGATAGGCGACCAGCGCGCCGATCAGCCGGGCCAGGTCGACCGCCTCGAACTTCGCCCGCGCCAGCTGCGCATCCAGCCGCGACGCGTCGGAAATATCGGTAATCAGCCGGTCGAGCCGGTGAACATCGTCCTGCACGATCGCCAGCAACTGCGCCTGCAGCTCCGGGTCCTTGACCGCGCCCAATCCGTCGACGGCGGAGCGCAGCGAAGCCAGCGGGTTCTTCAGCTCATGCGTCACATCGGCGGCGAACGCCTCGGTCGCGTCGATCCGGCTGCGAAGCGTACTGGTCATGTCGGACAGCGCGCGGGCGAGCATCCCGATCTCGTCGCGGCGGCTGGGCAGGCGCGGCACCACCACCTCGCGGGCGCGGCCCAGCCGCACCCGAATCGCGGCGCGGGCCAGCATCCGCATCGGCCGGACGATGGTGCGCGCAAGGAACAGCGACAGCAGTACCGACAGCAGGAACGCGACCGCCAGCACCAGGCTCAGTCGCGCGCGCTCGGTCCGCACGGTCGAGGTAATGTCGCGCGCATTCACCGTCGCCATCAGCACCCGGTCCTCGGGCAGCGGCGCGGCGGCGGTGACCACCGGTGTGCGGTCCGGCGCGCGCCACACCGTCGCGGCGGTCGCCCCGGTCGTGCGCACCGTCACCACATCGGGCCAGCGCAGGCCCCGCCCTGGCGCGCGTTCGCGGTACAGCGGGTCGCGTTCGTTGCCGACCACCGTGTCGATCCCGGCGTCGAGCGCGCGGGCGGCATCCTGCTGCCAGCCGTCCTTGTCGGGGTCGACCAGCTGGAAATTGCGCACGCCCAGCTGCCGGCTGTCGGCGACCAGCCGCCCGCGCCGGTCGTAGATGCGCAGGCGCAGGCCCGACTTGCGCGCGAAATTGACCATTTCGTCGGTGCGGTCGTCGGGGGGCAGCAGCGACAGCGCCTCGGCGATCAGCCGCACCTCGCGCTCCGCCTGCGCCACGCGGCCATCGACGATCCGCGCGCGATAGCTGTCGAGATAGAAGAAGCCGCCGGCCAGCAGCGCCAACGCAAAGATGTTCACGAACAGGATGCGCGGCGTCAGCGACACCCGCCCCGACCAGCGGAGAGAAAGGGCGCCTTCGTCGGGTGGCAGGTCCTCGGGGATGTCAGCGGGGGGCATGGCATCCTTCCCCACACCACAACCGTACCCCCGAGCAGGCGGGGGTCCCGAGCCAAGTAGCGCGACCGCTGGTGCTTGTGACCCTCGACCCCCGCCTGCGCGGGGGTACGGCAACGCGGCAGGGCACGTCGCTTCCGCCACCGGGCGGCGAATCCACCCTATTCGTCCGCGAAGCGATACCCCGCGCCGTACAGTGTCTCGATCGCGTCGAAATCCTTGTCGACCTGCCGGAACTTGCGGCGCAACCGCTTGATATGGCTGTCGATGGTGCGATCGTCGACATAGATGTCGTCCTGATAGGCGGCGTCCATCAACTGGTTGCGCGTCTTGACGATGCCGGGGCGGCTGGCGAGCGTTTCGAGGATCAGGAACTCGGTCACGGTCAACACGACGTTCTCGCCGTTCCACGTCACCTTGTGCCGCGCCGGGTCCATCGACAGGCGTCCGCGTTCCAGCACCGCCTGGGGTGCGCCCTCGGAACTGCCCGGTTCGCCCGGCTGCATGGGTTCGGCACGGCGCAATATGGCGCGGATGCGCGCGATCAGCAGCCGCTGCGAAAACGGCTTGGCGATATAATCGTCCGCGCCCATCGCCAGGCCC
>CAJYRU010000203.1 GCA_913777295.1 uncultured Sphingomonas sp.
GTCCACGCCCAGCCATAGGGCAGACCGACGGTAGTTTCGAAGAACGAGGTCACTCGGCGGCCTCCGCGAAATCCTGGCCATGGACAAGTTCGGCCGAACAACGCTGCATCGTCGGGCTGGCCCGGCAGATCGCGTTGGTCAGGTAGAAGTCGGCGACCGGATAGGTCACCTTGCCCTCGCCCTTAGCGTCGAGCGCTGGCGGGTTCCAGTCGTAACGTACCAGACCTTCCTGACCCAGCGCCGGCACCGCCGCCGTCATCGCACGGCGCACGCCGGCGAAATCGTCGAACGGCAGGGTCACACCCAGCACTTCGCCCAGCGCACGGAAGATCGTCCAATCCTCACGCGCGTCGCCGGGCGGGAATACGGCGCGGTCGCCACGCTGCACGCGCCCTTCGAGGTTGACATAGGTGCCGGCCTTTTCGGCATAGCTTGCCCCCGGCAGGACGATATCCGCCGCCGCCGCGCCCTTATCGCCGTGATGGCCGACATATACCTTGGTGGCGCCGGCGAACTGGCTGAAATCAACCTCGTCCGCGCCGAGGAAGAACACGAGCTTCGGGTTCGCCGCGACGATATCGGCAATGCCGCCCGCCTGCGCATAGCCCAGCATCAGCGCACCCATGCGGGCAGCGGCGGTGTGGACCACGTTGAAGCCGTTCCAGCTCGATCCGTCTTCCAGCGTGCGGACCAGATTGCCGTCGCGCGCCAGCTTGAGCGCCGCGCCATGCCCCGACTTCAGCGCGCCCGGCCCGACGATCACCGCCGGACGCTTGGCCGCATCCAGTGCTTCGGCTGCACGATCACTCAGCCCGTTCAGCAGGCCCAGATCGTCGCCCAGCCATTCGACCTTGTAGGTCAGGTCGGTTTCCGGCCCGATCGCGAAGACGCGCGCGCCCTTCTTGATCGCCTTGCGGACGCGGGTGTTGATGAGCGGTGCTTCGTGGCGCAGGTCGCTGCCGGCCAGCAGGATCGCGTCGGCGTCCTCGATGCCGGCAATGGTCGTGTTGAACGCGACCGCGCCAAGATTGGTGACGTCATAGGCCATGCCCGTCTGCCGCCCTTCGAGCAGCGACGAACCGAGCGCATTCACCAGCGCCTTCGCCGCAAACATCGTCTCGCAATCGAGCAGGTCGCCTGCGATCGCCGCAACCGACGAACCGGCATTGACCGCCGCGATCGCCGCGAACGCTTCGTCCCACTCCGCCGCAACGAGCTTGCCGTCCTTGCGGACGAACGGCTTGTCGAGGCGACGGCGGACCAGGCCATCGACGGCGTGGCGCGTCTTGTCGTGCGCCCATTCCTCGTTCACGTCTTCGTTGATGCGCGGCACGCAGCGCAGCACCTGCCGCCCGCGGCTGTCGAGGCGGATATTGGTGCCGACCGCATCCATCACGTCGATGGCGAGCGTCTTCTTCAGCTCCCACGGACGCGCTTCGAACGCATAGGGCTTGGACGTCAGAGCGCCGACCGGGCACAGGTCGACGACGTTGCCCGACAACTCGCTAGTCACTGCCTGTTCGAGATACGACGTGATCTGCATGTTCTCGCCGCGATAGATCGCGCCGATCTCCTCCACGCCCGCGACTTCCTCCGCAAAGCGGATGCAGCGCGTGCATTGGATGCAGCGGGTCATGACCGTCTTTACGATCGGTCCCATATATTTCTCGGTAACCGCGCGCTTGTTCTCATCATAGCGCGACTGGCCGCGACCATAGGCGACCGACTGGTCCTGCAGGTCGCACTCGCCGCCCTGATCGCAGATCGGGCAGTCGAGCGGATGGTTGATGAGCAGGAATTCCATCACGCCTTCGCGGGCGGCCTTCACCATCGCGCTGTCGGTGCGAATTTCCTGATTGTCGGCGGCAGGCAGCGCGCACGAAGCCTGCGGCTTGGGCGGTCCCGGCTTTACCTCGACCAGACACATCCGGCAGTTGCCGGCGATCGACAGCCGTTCGTGATAGCAGAAGCGCGGGATTTCCTTGCCCGCCGCTTCGCACGCCTGGAGGACGGTGGCACCCTGCGGCACCTCAACCTCGATCCCGTCTACTTTTACCTTCGGCATTAGCTGGCCTTCGTCGCCGCGGATGCGGCCGTTAATTTGTAGAGTGCTTCGCCGATCGCGCCATGCGCGACGCTGCGCGACAGACGGACTGACTGGCCTGCGGGCAGGCACGCCGCAAGCGCGGGGCGAACCGTCGCGAGCGCCGCGTCCTCGGCCCTGGAATAGGGCTTGCTCAGCACGAACGCGCGCGCAGCGGCGACATCGCGCTTCACGACGCAATCACCCAACCGGCGAACTTCCACGGTCGCCGTATCGGGCGTGCCGTCGAATTCAGCGGCATAGTCGGTCGGCAGCAGCGCGACATCAACCACAGGCGCCACCTTACCAAAATCTCGCGCGTAAAGCGCCGGATATATGGTCATGCGGAACAGTTCGGGATTGAACGACATCGACGTGCCCGAGGGCGCACAGAGCGACTTGACTAGCCGGTCGCGATAGGTCGACGGCGTGCCCGGCACCTCGCGCCCATAGGCTAGCGCCGCCGCCCGGCCCTTTGGCGAACGCACCTCGCAGGTTGCGAACTCGGTCATGGCGAGTTCTGCGTCCCTGCGCGATCCCCTGAAGCTGGACGGGCCATCGGCTTGCGCCGCCAGCACCGCTGCCGCCATGAACGAGAGCGCAATCACTCCGCTGCTTCCTGCATCGGATGTGCCCCGCCGCCGCGCTTCTCGTGGATTCGCCGCTCGAGTTCGGGGCGGAAGTTCTTGATGAGGCCCTGGATCGGCCACGCCGCCGCATCGCCCAGCGCGCAGATGGTGTGGCCTTCGACCTGCTTGGTCACCTGCTGCAGCGTGTCGATTTCCGACAGGTCGGCATCGCCGGTGCGCAGCCG
>CAJYRU010000204.1 GCA_913777295.1 uncultured Sphingomonas sp.
AAGCTTTCGCCCGTCCGCTCGTCCACCGTCGCATCGGGCGAGATCGTGACCACGCGGCCGTCCATGCCGCCATAAATGCCGGATTCGTACGCCGTGATGTTCACCCGCGCGGGCTGGCCGATCCTTACCGAAGCGATGTCCTTGGGATTGACCTTCGCCTCGACGGTCAGCGCATCGGCCGAGGGCACGACCTCGACGATCGGCTGGCCCGCACCGATGCTGGCACCGACCGTGGAGACGAGGACGCGGTTGACCCGACCGTCAACCGGGGAGGCAACGGTCGCCCGGCCCAGCCGGGCCGCCAGCGCAGGCACCGCCTGGCGGCGTGCCGCAAGCTCGGCCTGGGCGGTGGCGAGTTCGGTGCCCGCCTGCGCTCGCCACGCGCCGCGCACCTGGGCGAGCGATGCCCGCGCCTCGGCGACCGAGGCTTGGGCGCGGGCAATCGCAGCCTCGGCCTGGGCGGCGTCGGTCGCCGCCACGGCCGCCGTATTTTCCAGCTGGATCAGCGTGATCTGCGGCTCGATCCCGCGCTGGACCAGCGGCCGCATCAGATCGAGCTGGCGGCGTGCACTGTCGCGCGCCGAAATGCGCGACTGATAGGCGGCGCGCGCCTCGGCCACGGCGCGGTTGGCCTGGGCCTCGCGCGCGGCGGCCGCCTGGCTCATGCTGGCCAAATCGCTCATGCGTGCGGTGTGGAGCGACCGCTCGATGCCGATCTGCTCGGCCAGAGCGGGCGTCGTGGCAGCGGGATAGACCGGATCGCGACCCGCAATCTCGGCCTGGAGGCGGCCGATCTTGGCGGACAAGGCGCCGACCGTCGCCTCCGAGCTGCCCAGTTCCGCGCCCGCCTGTGTCCGGTCGAGCCGGACCAGCGCCTGCCCGCGGCGCACCACGTCCCCGGCGCGAACCAGGATTTGCGAGACGATGCCGCCCTCCAGATTGCTCAGTACCTGCAGACGGCTCGACGGCACGACCCGGCCGGGCGCGTGGACGGTCCGGTCGAGCTCGACCACGGTGGCCCAGATCACGAAGGACACGAAGAAGCCGAGGATGAGCCACAAAAGGAGGTTGGAGAGCGCCCTGGGCTTCATGCGGTCGGCCAGGTCTTCGAGATGGGTGGGATGCGGATCGGTCATGGGACGGAATCTCAGGCGACGGCGCGGGGGCGCTGGAGTTCTTTCAATACGGCATCGCGCGGGCCGTCCTGGACCACGCGACCGCCCTCGACGACGACGATGCGCTCGACCAGTGCCAGCAGCGCGGGCCGGTGGGTAATGAGCACGAAGGTGCGCCCCTGCAACTCGGCCTGGAGGCGCGCGATCAGCTGGCTTTCGCTGCCCTGGTCCATGGCGCTGGTCGGCTCGTCGAACAGCACGATCTGCGGTCGCCCCGCCAGCGCGCGGGCCAGGCTGATTGCCTGGCGCTGACCGCCCGACAAGCCTTCGCCGCGATCGGCGAGCTGCAGGTCATAGCCATTGGCGATCCGTCCCATGAAGCCGTGCGTCCCCGACAGTTCGGCAACGCGCAGCATCTCGGTATCGTCGACACCGTCGCGAGCGAGAACGATGTTCTCGCGCACGCTGCCCGACAGCAGCACCGGTTCCTGCAGCGCAGTGCCGATCAGGGCGCGCATCGCGGTGGGATCATATTGGCGGATGTCGGTGCCGTCGATCATCACCAGCCCTTCCTGCGGCGGATAGAGCCCCAGGATCAGGCGCGCGATGGTCGACTTGCCCGAACCGACCCGGCCCAGCAGGGCAACGCGCTGGCCCGCGGGTATGACCAGATTGAGCCCGTCGAGCGTCTTCTCGGCCGCGCCGGGATAGCGGAAGGCGACACCGCGCAGCTCGATACGGCCCTCGAACGCGGCGGGGCGCAGCGCACCGGCCCCGGGCTCCTCCGATCCCGTTTCCATCATGGCATCGAGCTGCCGATAGGCGACGCGCGTTGCCGACAGCCGCGACAACAGGGTCGCGATCGTGGCCAACGGCTGCACCGCCCGGCCCGAGAGGATTGAGCAAGCAACCAGCGCCCCGGTCGTCAACCGATGATCGGCGATCAGATAGACCCCGGCCACCACCGTTCCCGCATAGGACAGGGTGTTGACCGAGGCGGACACCGTCACCGCGATGGTCGAGACCAAGCGTTGGCGGGTCGAGCTTTCGCCATGTGCGATATTGGCCTGGCCCCAGCGTCGACCAAGCAGCCGCCCGGCCCCCGACGTCTTGACCATCTCCAGCGCGCCCACCGTTTCGACAAGGACGCTCTGCTTCGACAGGCCCTGGCTCATTGACTTGGCCGACAGACGGTCGAGCGCCGGGCGTGTCAGCCACCCTGCGCCGAGCACGATCGGAATTGCGGCCAGCGGCACCCAGACGATTGGTCCGCCCAGAATGGCGATGACGACCAGGGTGACGAAGATGAAGGGCACATCTACCAGCGCGGTCATCGTGGCCGAGGCGAAGAAGTCGCGCAGCGTCTCCAGTTCGCGCATCATGCCGGTCAGCGCGCCCGTCGATCCCTTTTTCTGGTCCAACCGGATCGCCACCAGGCGGCGGAAGACGCGGCCGCCAATATCATGGTCGATATCCGCCCCCGCCAGATCGGTGAAATAGGCGCGCAGGATGCGGAGCAGGAAATCGAAGACCACCACCACCAGCAGGCCGATCGACAACGCGGTCAGCGATGTGAAGGCGTTGTTCGGGACCACCCGGTCATATACCGTCATGGTGAACAGCGAGGTGATGAGCCCGAAAATATTCACCATCGCGGCAGCCAGCGCGACCTTCATATAGGTCGCCTTGTTGCGCAGCATCGGCTCCATCAGCCACGGTGCGAAGCGTGGGCGCGGCTGCTCGATCATGTCGGAAGACGTCGTCATCGGGAATCCAGCGTTACAGGGTCGATGCCGAGGGCCGGCAGCAGCCGTCCGGTCCGGGCCAGAAGGGCATAGCGCGCGCTGTCCAGCTCGATCACTGTCTGAATGTATCGGGCAGCAACGCCAAAATAATTGTTCTCGGCACCGAGCAGGTCGAACAGCGTGCCGCGCGCCACGCGGAACCGCTCGGCCAGCACGTCGCGCGAACGACGGCTGGCGATATAGTTGTTCTCGATCGCGGTGCGCGCCGCCTCGAGCGCGGCGACGTCGGCCAGCGCGATCTCGGCATCGCGCTGCGCATCGATACGGGTCCGGCGCAACCGCGCGTCCGCGCCGTTGACCCGCGCGCTTCCCTGGCGGGCCCGCTCGGCCGCACCGCCGCCCAGTCGCATCGACAGGGTGAGGCTGCCTCGAATGTCATAGTCGCGCGCCGTCTCGAAGATACCGTAACGCCCGGCATCGAGCCCGGCGGAAAGCTGCGGCAGGCGGTCGGCCTGAAGCGCCTGGGCATCGCGACGGGCTGCCTCGGCACCCTGCCTGGCCATGCGTACCGTCGGCAGGCCTTCGACGTCGCTCGCCAGCCCTGCGCGCGCGATCGTGTCGAGGGCAGGAATGGGGGCGCGACCGAGATCGGCTGGCGCGGCGTCACCGATCACCGCGCCATATTGCGCCTCGGCATT
Source organism: uncultured Sphingomonas sp. (assembly GCA_913777295.1). GTDB lineage: Bacteria > Pseudomonadota > Alphaproteobacteria > Sphingomonadales > Sphingomonadaceae > Sphingomonas. Next base: position 3,559 of record CAJYRU010000204.1, read on the forward strand.
GGCGAGCTGCCGGCGAAAGTCGGCGTCCTGCGCCTCGGCGGATGCGATATAACTGTCGACCTGGGCGATATCCGCTGTCGCCGCCACGCCCTGTCGGATCCGTCCCTCCAGTGCCTGGCGTAGATCCTTCTGGTTGGTGACGAAAGCGTCCGCCAGCTTGACGAGAACGCGATAGCCATAGACCTGGTACCAAGCGGACACTGCCCGCAGCGCGATCTGCGTGCCGGTATCCTCGACCCCCGCGCGCGCCGCCTCCAGCCGCGCGGCTCCGGCCCGGACGCGGTTGATGCTGGAGCCCCAGTCGAACACCGGCTGCTGCACGCGGATCAGCTCGTCGGTACGGTGTCGGGGGCGCGAGCGTTCGAGGACATTGCCCGGATCGCTGGAGAATTGGCGGCTGAGTACCTTAAAGCTGGACAACGAGATATCGGCGGTCGGCAGGCGGCGGGCAACCGCCTCGCCACGCACCGCATCGGCCTCGTCGACCTGGGCCACGGCCTCGTCGATCGCAGGATTGCGCCGCACCGCCGCCCCGATTGCAGCCCGGAAGGAAGCGTTGTCCGTCGCCTGCCGGGCGAGGCGTAGTACGGGATCGTTCGCGACGTCGATATGCAGCGGGTCGCCCTCGGGTGCTGGCAGGCTGCCCTGCGCACGCGGCCGTCTCAGCGGCGCGGGATCGGCCGCCAGGCCTGACATGCCGGTCGAAAGCGGCAGCGGATCGGTGCCGGGAACCGTTACCAGCGGGATCGTCTGGGCGGGCAGCGTCGGCGCGGGCACCGGAGTGACCGGCGTGCCGGTCGTCGGGGGGGCGGGGGCAGGCGCGAGCGGACGCGGCGTCGCACCTTGCTGGGGATCGACCACCAGCGATCCGGGGGGGAGCTGGCCCGCGATCGCCGATGCCGACACGGCCGCCAGACCGGAGAGCAAAGCGGCGCGCCGGATCCGGGATGGGCTGGCGAATAGGGAATTCATGTTATTCTGGCCCCCGCGATCCTGGTGCGGATCGCCCCTTTCATCGGCATCAAGCTAAGCGTGGACGGCGCGGAAAAACAAGGCCGGCGCGGAAGTGCCCCTTCCCGCCGGCCCTGCCCGCAGACCATCCCGGGATGGTCTGCGGCGTTAACGTTGCTCGTCAGGCGATGACGAGGTTGTCGACGTTGACGTGGATTTCCGAGACATCGGCCCAGCCCTTGCCGAGGAGTTGGCTGGTATCGCTCTGGTCGGTTACGAAAACGGCAGGCGAGATCGTGTTCTGGGCAACCGGTTCGATTACGGCTGGAATGGCAGCCAGAGCTGGCGATGCCGCCAGAGCATCGTGATGGGCCGTGTCGGCAGGCGCCATGGCTGCACTGCCCGACGCCGAAGCCGACGTCGTCAGTGGTGCGAAGGTGCGGCCTTCAGCATAGCCGAACAGCACATAGTGACGCGCCAAAGCTTCGGCGTCGTTGCCATAGGCCGCCGCGAGGTCGGAATAGTTCGCGGCATATACAGCGGCATTGAAGGTGGCCGTCCGCCCCTCGTCTGCCCCCCACTGGATGAAGTGCTTGGCTGCCGCTCCCTCATCGGCGCCGAAGGCCTGGATGAGGTCGCTATAGGAGGCCAGATATGTCCAACCGTTGAAGGTCGTGCCGCGACCCTCCGTTGCGCCCCAATCGATGAAGTGCTTGGCACCCGCCGTCGCATCCGCACCGTAAGCTGCCCGCAAGTCACTGTACGAGGCGATATAGTCGAGCGCATTGAACGTCAGCGCGCGTCCTTCGTCAAAACCCCAATCGAGGAAGTGAGCAGCGCCCTTAGCCGCATCGGTCCCGAAAGCGGCCCGCAGATCGCTGTAGCTTGCGATATAGCTCAGGCCATCGAACACGGAGGTGCTGGCCTGCAGTGCCGACCAGGATTGCCCCGCGCCGGTGAAGAAGCCGACCTGCTCCACACCGGTGACATCGGTCGCCCCATGTGCCGTGACCAGCAGGTTGCGACCACCCGACGACAGCAGCTGATAGTCCGACTGGACGCCGCCCAGCATCAAGATGTCCGTTCCGCTACCGCCATCAACCCGGTCAAACCCGCCGCCCGTGCGGATCGCCATATTGCCCGCGACTACGAAAATCGTGTCATCGCCTTCACCGCCGGACAACATATTGCGCCCTTCGTTGCCGATGATGAGGTTGGCAGCGTCATTGCCCGTCGCGTCGATCGCGGACGTTCCCGTCAGGGTCAGATTCTCGAAACCGGCGCCCAGTACATAGCTGACGCTCGCGCGGACCGTATCGATGCCGCTGCCGCCAAATTCACTGAGCTGGTCGCCCGCATCATCGACGACATAGGTGTCGTTGCCTGCCCCACCAAACAGAAGGTCCGCGCCCAGGCCGCCATCGAGCAGGTCGTCGCCGTCGCCACCGAACAACTGGTCGCTGCCGATGCCGCCGAACAGCCGGTCGTTGCCCGCATTGCCAAAGAGCTGGTCATCGCCTGCATTGCCCTGGACGATATTGTCCAGCGCATCGCCGATCAGGACGTCGTTGCCGGAGCCGAGGATGATGCTTTCGAAGCCGGAAATCTGATCGCTACCGCCCTGTGCGTCAGCAGCCGCCTGACCTGCCGCCAGGTTGATCTGCACCGCGTTGGTGATGTCGCCATAGTAGAGCGTGTCGAACCCGGCACCCCCCAACAGGATGTCGTCGCCTCCACCGCCAGAAATCCAGTCGTCGCCCGCACCGCCGTCGATGCGGTTGGCACCGGCATCGCCGGTCAGCATGTCGCCGAACGACGAACCGATCAGACCCTCGATACCGATCAGGATATCATTGCCGTTCACCGTGGCCTGCGGCCCGGCGATGCCGAGATTGATCGTCACGCCCGCAGCGGCATCGCTATAGACGGCCGTATCATTGCCGTTGCCGCCGATCAGAATGTCGTCGCCCGCCCCGCCGACCAGGGCGTCGTCGCCGTCACCGCCGCTCAGCGTATCGTCGCCGGCACCGCCCTCAAGGCGGTTGGCACCCGCATCGCCGGTCAGCGTGTCGGACAGGGCCGAGCCGACCAGGTTCTCGACACCGGACAGCGTGTCATTACCGACCCCTGTCGCCTGCGCGCCGGTGATCGCCAGGTTCACGACCACACCGACCGTGGCATCGCCATAATCCGCGGTGTCGGTCCCGGCACCGCCGATCAGCGTGTCGTCGCCGGTACCGCCCCGCAGCGTGTCGTCGCCATTGCCGCCATCGAGCGTATCGTTGCCCGCCAGACCGACGAGCACGTCATTGCCGTCCCCGCCGCTGAGCGTGTCATTGCCGGTTGCGCCGGTGATCGTCTCGTCACCCGCAAAGCCGGTCAGCACCAGATTGCCGATAAACCCATCAAAGTTGAAGGCGGTAAATCCACCCGTATAGCCGTTGCTGATCGCAAAGATCGTGACGAACCCGTTGGTCGTTCCCGCACCGTCGCGATCCGCCTGCAGCAGCAGGTCGGTGCCCGACTGGAACAGACGCACATGCCCGCTGGCAAAGGCGTTGCCGTTCAGCGTGTAGCCGGTCAGCCCGCGATTGAGGAAGTCGGTCAGCTCGAACCGGTCGCCGCTATTGCCGATCTGGAAGTCGGTGACGCGATTGGTGCGCGCGGTCGCGGCCGCTTCGGTCGATGCGGCGGCATTTGCCCCCACGCCCAGTTGGATAGTGTCGGCCCCGTCGCCAAGCGTGATCTGATAGTTGTTGACGCTGGCGGCACCGCGCATGCTGATGCTGACCAGGTCGTTGCCCGAGCCTGCGTTGATCGTGGCGCTGGCGACACCGGTCAGGATGATGCGGTCATTGCCCGCACCGCCATCGACCGTCACGACATCGATGTTGCGATCGTTGGACGTGGCGCCTGCGGCCAGATAGGTCGTGCCGTTGAGGCCGGCCGCGTTCGCCGCCAGGCCCGTCGACAGGGTCCCGGCCCGCAGTTCGATGAAGTCGTCGCCGTCTCCGCCGTCCATCAGGATGTTGCTGGCGGCGTTCGCCGTCCCGGCGGTAGTGGCATTGGCGCGTGTCACCAAGATGCTGTCATTGCCGCCATAGCCGTAGAGCGCGTCGGTCTGGCTGAGCGCGGCGTTCGTGACCGCCACCGCATTGTCGACCAGCAGGTTGAAGTCGTCATTGCCGCGCAATGTGTCACCATAGCCAGAGCCGGTCAGATACTCGATATCGACCAGCGTATCGACGCCCTCGCCACCGGTATCCTGTGCCGTACCCTGGATACGCAGGTCGACATTCACGCCCGCCGTCGCATTCACATAGGTGGCCGTGTCCAGGCCCTCGCCACCGATCAGCGTGTCGTTGCCCAGACCCCCGGACAGCGTGTCGTTGCCGTACCAGCCGTCGAGGATGTCATCCCCCGCATTGCCGACCAGCGTGTCGAGGGTGCCGCCACCGCGTACGACGTCGTTGCCGGTACCGCCACGGAAGATTACACGCTCGACGCTGATGAACTGGCCGCGCTGCACGCCATCGACCGTGATGGCGCTGTTGCCTGCCAGATTGCCGATGTCGAACCGGATCGCACCGGTATGATCCGTGTAATAGGCATAGGCCGTATCCGTGCCGTCGCCACCATCGAACGTGTCGTCGCCACCGTCATTGGCATAAACCGCGGTCAGCGCAGTCGTGCTGGCATTGCCGACACCGCCCACCAGGGTATCGTCACCGTCGCCACCGCGCAGTATGTCGTTGCCCTGGCCACCGATCAGGATGTCGCTACCGGCACCGCCCTCCAGCACGTCGTCGCCATCGGCCATACCTGCGGTCGTGCTGAACGTATTGACATAATCGCCGAAGATCACGTCATTGCCCGCACCACCGACCAGTGTGTCGCCCAGCCCGTTGCCGACCAGGAAGTCCGCAGCGGCACCGCCCACGAGACGGTTGGCGGTCATGTCACCACCCCGTAGCGTGTTCGAAAGCGCCGTGGAGCCGATCACATTCTCGATATTGCGCAGCGTGTCGGAGCCCCCGAAAGAGCCGGTCGTCTGCGCCGTGGTGGTGTTCAGATTGACGATAACCGCAGAGGTTGCGGCGGAATAATCCACCGTGTCCGATCCGGCACCACCGTCATAGATGTCGTTGCCACCGCCTTCGTAGAAGACATTGTCGCCCGCATTGCCGGTGATCGTGTCGTTGCCCGAACCCGTCAGGACATTCTCGAAATTGACGAGCGTGTCGTTGCCCAGGCCCGTATTCTGTGCCGTGGTCAACGACAGGTCGACGGTCACGCCGTTCGTGTCACGATAGGATACGGTGTCGACACCCGCGCCACCGTCCAGCACGTCATCGCCCGCGCCACCTTCGATCCGGTTGTCGCCCGCATCGCCAGTCAGCACGTCATTGCCCAGGCCACCGACCAGATTTTCGATGTTGCGCAGCGAGGCGATCTGCCCGGCCGCGACACTGGCGATGCCGTCATTGGCGCCGCGGAGTGTTGCGGTGACCGCCTCGTTGCGGCCGGAGAACGAGGCAGTATCGGTGCCGCTACCGCCATCCAGTAGGTCGACGGTGCCACCGGCATTGCCGCCGTCGTGGAGGAAGTCGTCGCCTGCCCCGCCCGAGATGACGTTTTCGGCGGTATCCCCCGTCAGGCTATCGCTGAATGCCGAACCGAGAAGATTCTGGAAGCCTGACAACGTGTCGGTGCCCGCGCCGATCGTAGATTGCGCCGTACCCTGCAACGTCAGGCTGACGACGACTCCGGCGGCCGCCCCGGCGTAAGACGCGGTGTCATCCCCCGCTCCGCCGATCAGGCGGTCATTGCCCGCGCCGCCTTCGATCACATTGGCGTTGGCATCGCCGATCAACGTATCATCAAGCGCCGAGCCGACCAGGTTTTCGATGCCGGACAGCGTGTCGAGCCCACCCGCGATGGTGTTCTGCACCTGACCCTGCAGGTTCAGGTCGACCGTCACACCCGTCGTCGAACCGCCGCTGAAGGCGTTGATGTAGGATGCGGTATCGTTGCCCGAACCACCGATCAGCGTGTCGTTGCCCAGCGTCCCGATCAGGACGTCGTTGCCTTCGCCGCCATCGGCGATCAGACTGCTGTTGTTGGTGGCAGTCACCGTGGTGGTGACCGTCGCCGCGTTCTGCAGCGAGATGTTGAGCTGATAGGTCTGCCCCGCGATCAACGGCTGCGCCGTTGCGGCGCCGTTCCACAGGCCGACACGGATGTAATAGGTCCCGGCTTGCGCGAAGGTATAGGTCAGATAGGCGTCGTCATGGCCGGGATAGCTGGCATCGCCCGTGCCCGTGTCGTTGCTGGCCAGGACGGTGCCCGCGCTGTTCACCAGTTCGATGAAGCTGTCGTCCAGCGTGCCGGGACCGTCGATGTCGAAGATCGCCTGCGTGCCGGGTGCGACCACGTCGATGCGGTAATATTCCAGCGAGCCACCGGCCGCCGTGGCGTTGATCGTCGCATGGGGCAGGGAGGTCGAATTCGTGATGTCGGGGTTCGCGTCAACATCATAGGCGCCGGCCGTGGCGACCGCGGTGGCGATGCTGCCATTGTTGGTCGATTGCGCCTTGGTGATGTCCGCCTGCGACGGGGCCGAGAAGGTCGTGGTGGTGGTGAAGCCGCCACCGATCAGGCGGTCGTCACCCGCCCCGCCGATCAGCGTGTCGGCACCGCTCGCGCCGCCCGACAGGATGTTGTTCTGGCTGTTGCCGACCAGTGTATCGTTGCCGACGGTACCCTGGATGTTCTCGATGCTGCGCAGCGTGTCGGTTTCGCCGTCATGATTGACGATCACGTCCGCGCCCGTGTCATTGAGCGTGACGTTGACGCCGGTCTGGCCGGTGAAGATCACCGTATCGCTGCCCGCGCCGCCATCCAGCACGTTGTTGGCGCTGTTGCCGACCAGGATGTCGTTACCCGCGCCGCCCTTGGCATTCTCGATCAGCGAGCGCACGTCGTTGTTGTAGAGCAGCGACATGGCGATGTTGCCGGGCGCCAGGTTGAACAGGTTCTGATAGGCCAGATTGTTGACCAGCTGGCTTTGGTCGACGGTCGAGAATTCACCCGGGCGTAGATCGATCGACACGCCGCCCGAATAATTGCTGGCATCGATCGTATCGTTGCCGCCGCCATCCCAGATCGTCAGGAAGATCTTGTTGCCCGAGGGTGCGCCCTGGCCGACTCCGTTGATGAACATCTCGCCGGTGGTCTGGCTGAATGTATAGACGCTGTCGCCGGAATTTGTGTCGTAATTGGCACCGTACATATACTGCAGCGCCGCCAGGTCATACTGCATATAGGTTTGCGGCTGACTGATCTTGTCGCCGGCAAAGTTGCTGTTCGTGAACGGCGCGGGCGTATAGGTCATCAGCGACCATGCCTGCCCATCGCGGTCCGGGGTCAGCGACTGCGTACCGTAGCGCGGCGAGGTGCCGAAATAGAAGGACAGGTCGCTGTTGGTGTAATCCTGGTGCCCGTGCTTCAGGCCCATGGTGTGGCCGATCTCGTGCATCATTGTGGCGTAGCCCCAGGTGCCCTTGACCGCGAGATCGTAATAAGGCTGGTTCGAGCGCCCGAACCAGATGTCGCCCGCCACCGCCTTCTTGTCGGACGGGAAATTGCCATAGGCCGAGCCGACGTCATTATCGGCGGTCTGCGAGATACGGATATTGGCGTGGACGGTGTCCGTATCCGTGATCTCGCGGAAGGTCAGCTTCGTGGCGGCAGAAATCTGCGCAAAGGAGGCGCGTGCCGCGACCTGCTGCTGCGTACCAAGGTCGATATGATAGAGGCTGACCCCGTTGGAATCGAAGGTCGGACCGTTATAGTTCGAACCCGAAGTCGGGAAGCTGTAGGTCAGATCAAGCGTCCCCCATTTGGAGCCGATCAGGGTCGCATCGACGTTACGATTGCCCGTAAAGGATCGGCTACCGTCGGGATTGGTGACGAGGTTCAACAGCGTGCCGATGTTCTGGCCGTCGGGATTGGCTTCGTTGAGCCCGACCGATCCCTTGGTCGAATTACTCGAATCGGCCGAACCCTGGCAGAAGGCGCAACCGCAACCCGCCACCACAACAACATGTTCGATATCTGGCAGCGTGTTCCAGGTTCCCGGACCCGAATCCCCGCCCATATTCACGCCGAGTTCGCCGCTGCTCATCGATTTTCCCCTCTATCAACCGACCATGGCTTTGCTCTTTGGGATTTTGTGCAAATGCGCTATCGGCCAGTAATAATGTCAATTTATTCATCTTCTATTTGAGTTCGTCAAGCGCTTCCCTGTGCGAAAAGAAGCCCGTTGTTTGGTTCTATGTGTATCTGTGTTTGATACATATTGTTTGAGCATTCGCCGCATGTGATTCTTGTGTGATTCGACGTGGTAAGCGTTTGCCTGCCGATTCCGATTGGCGCAAAGATGACGGCTGGGACAGGTGGCATGCGCGGCGAAATCCTGTGCCATGGAGTGATGACCCGAATGCCAAGACATATTGCCGTCATGGCCGGCATTGCCATGCTGGAGGCAGGGTTGTCCGCACGCGAAACGCAGCGACTGGAAGCGGCTGCCGAGGCATCCGCCGGGTCGAGCGCGTCAGTCTCAGGCGCTCCCGCTACACCGCCCTGCGGCCCGTCGCCCGCCCGCAGCCGCGAGGGGGAGGGGCGTCGTATCCTATCCTCTGCGTTCGTGAGGATCGGGCCCGGTGGCTATATCCTGGTTCAGGAGCGCGACGGAACGCCACGCCTGCTGCGCGACGTGACGATGCGCGCCAAAGCCTATTGTGGATGGCTTGTCTCGGAGGGCGTTATCGGCGAGCTTTATTGCGGCAAATATGCCAATGTCATTGCCGCACAGACTGGCGATGCAGCAGTGCATGGTGTCGATTCCGATCACACCGGCATCGTCCTTGATCGGGCGGCCAGCCCAAAAGCGCAATACAATTGCATCGCTGCCACCATAAAACCCACATCATTCCCCCACATCGTCATCAAGCCGCAATGATCCGGCACCAAGGGACGGCCGCATAATCCTTTGGGGGGAATCCATATCATGACGTCGTTCAACCCGCGCTTTGCGGGGCGTTTCCTTGCGTCCAGCGCGTT
>CAJYRU010000205.1 GCA_913777295.1 uncultured Sphingomonas sp.
GGATCGACAGGTCGTGGATCATATAGTCGTTATATTCGCGCAGGAACGAGGTCGTCTGCGCGTCGGTCCAGTCCGCCGGGATCGGCGACACGGCATAGAAGGTGCCGAGATTCTTTTCGAGCGGCCCCGGGCTGTCGCAATAGGCGACTGCGACCCCCTGCTGGAACTTCGGCATCTCGATGATCTGGACCGGGGTGGTCGGCACGCGGACCAGCTTCTTTTCGCGGACGAAGGCGGTCGCCTGCTCCAGGGTCGATCGCGCCTTGGACATCACCTGCGACCGGGTCGGTCGGCGGGCGTAGCTCATCTCCAGCGCGGCCTCGATCGCCTTTTGCTGCTGGGCCGGGGTCGGCCGTGCCGGGGTCGGCGGGGCCTTGGGGCGGCCGCGCAGGACCAGGCGGGCAAGGCCGTACATCTCCGCCCGCGTCTCCGCCGCTGCGCGGACGGCGCGCGCCTTGATCTCGGTCCGCGACAGGGGCGACAGCAGGGCGAACTTCACCTTCTGGTCGTACAGTTCGGGGCTGAGGCGGAAATCCCCCTTGGCCGCCGGGACCAGTACGGTGTCGAGCCAGCGCTGCTGTTCGGCGGTCGCGGTCTTCAGCGTCGCCAACGCGCGGTCGAACCGGGCGCGATCGGCCCGGCCCAGCGTCGCGCGATGCGGGGCCAGCATCGTGTCGACGATCTGCAAAACCCCGGCATTCTGCTTGGCGACGGTGGTCGCATAGATGGCCGGAACGCGCGTGGGTACGATGCTCTCCCGCATCTGCGCGAACATCGCGGGCACCTGTTCCATCCGCCTCGTCGCCGAACGCAGCCGTTGCGGCCATGGCGCGAAGTCGCGTGCGGCCAGCGCATACAGCCCGCCGGAGATGGTGCCTGCCGCCGCCTGCGGATCCCAGGCAAAGGGTTGCAGTACCTCGAGCGTCCACAGCTGATAGCGCAGGTCGTTGTCGAGCAGCGCGGCATCGACCTGATCGTCGCGCGACAGCGATGCGCGCGGAATCGCCTCCAGCTCGGTCAGCGTCGCGCGCAGGAACGCGGCATCGCGTTCGCGCCCGGCGGCGGACAGATCCTCGACCTGATCGTCATAGGCGTGATTGCCGAGCGCAGTGGCATAGCCCGGATGCAGCCGCGCCATGCCGTCGAGATAGCGTTTCGACAGCCGGGCGAAATCGCCCGCCGGCCCGCTCTGCGCCAGCGCCGGAAAGCTGCCGGCGAGCGGCGCGAGCGCCATCAGCGCGACGAAATGGCGACGGTACATCGGATATTCCCCCAAGATCTTCGGCACAGGCTATCGCGGCGGCAGCGCGGTACAAGCGGATTCAGCCGGCTCCGCCCAGTTCGATCGCGCGGGCGAACACCGCCGCGAACATTTCGGGCGTCAACCGACCAGTATTCTGGTTGTAGCGCGAGCAGTGATAGCTATCGATCAGGATGATCCCGCTGGGCATCCGATGCTCCGCCAGATGCGCGAACCGCGCTTTGGGCAGGCGCCCGCCCAACGCTTTCACCGCCGACTGGTGGGCGATCGCGCCCAGCGCGACCACGACCCGCAACGACGGCATGGCCGACAGGTCGGCGTCGAGGAACGGGCGGCAGGTGCGGATTTCCTCCGGCGTTGGCTTGTTTTCCGGCGGCAGGCACCGGACCGCGTTCACGACCGCGATCCCTTTCGGCATCGGCGCATCGTCGACCTTGCCGGTATAGCTGCCCTCGGCAAGGCCCGCTTCGACCAGGATGTTCCAGAATAGGGGGCCGGAGCGGTCGCCGGTAAACGGACGGCCGGTGCGATTGGCGCCCTGCAGGCCGGGGGCAAGGCCGACGATCGCCAGCCACGGATCGGCATCGGCCAATGGCGGGACCGGGGCATTCCACCATGTCGGATGCTCGATGCGCAGGCCTTCGCGCAGTTCGACGAGGCGCGGACACAGGGTGCAATTGGGCGAGGGATCGGCGGCGGGAGCGGTGGGGGTAGCGATTTCCATCCCCAGCCGATAGGCGCAGCCGATGGCGACCTCAACCTATGCGATTGCGATCGGTTCGAACCGGCCGGGGCGACACGGTGGCCCGGTGGCGGAAGTGCGTGCCGCCATCGCCGCGCTGGAGGGCGTACGTGCCGTCGCGCCAATCATGGCCAGCGCGCCGATGGGGCCGTCGCTCAGGCGTTATGCCAACAGCGTGCTGTTGTTGGATACGTCACTGTCCCCGCCCGATATGCTCGCGCAGTTGAAGGCCATGGAGCGGGCTTTCGGCCGGCGACGGGGGCGACGCTGGGGATCGCGGGTGATCGATCTCGACATCATCCTGTGGTCGGGGGGCAGCTGGCATGGCCCGGGCCTGTGCGTGCCGCATATCGCGTTTCGCGAGCGGGTGTTCGTGTTGCGTCCGCTGCTCCAGGTGGCGCCCGATTGGCGCGACCCGGTGACGGGCCGTACCATCCGCCACCTGCACCAACTGGTTGACCGCGCCCGCCCGCGTGATTAGGGGCGGGGGCTTCGTGGGCCCGTAGCTCAGTTGGTAGAGCAACGGACTTTTAATCTGTAGGTCTCGGGTTCGAATCCCGACGGGCTCACCACATCCGCACCGCCGGGATTCTCCTGCATTCGCAGTTACTTGGCGTCGCAGTCGCCGATGCGCTTTGCCTCGACATGGACCTTTTGCGACATCGTCGTCTTGCCGGTCATCTCCATCTGCTGATCGGTAATGAAGCTGGTCGGAGTGAAGGTGCCGGTGGTCTTGCCGGTCATCTGCGTGTCGCCGGGCAGCTTGCAGCTTACCTCGCTCTCGATCCTGCCGCCGGCGAAGCTGTTGCTGGTGGCGGTACAGTCCGCGCCGGCCTGCTTCAGCATTTCCTCAGGCCCCTTGGCTGCCTGTTCGGGCGTGATGCAGACGCTCGCGGTCTGGGCCGGCGGGTTGGCGGGCATTCCGGCGGGCATGTTCGCCATCTTCAGGTCGCTGACCTGGGTGCGGACTTCCCATTTGCCGGGTTGCAGCTTCGGCATTTCCGCGCCCGATCCGGTTTCGGAGGACACGACCTCTCCGGTCGCCGAATTGCTGGTGAGGGTGGTCGAGCCGGTCTTCTGGTCGCCGCACGCCGACAGCGCCAGCGCGCCCAGCGCCACGAAGGGGATCAGTTTCTGCACGCATCGCACTCCTGCCATGATTATCGCGCAGCACTTTATCCCCATCCGGCGTTGCGACAGCCATGAACGACACACTTCGTCCCGAACACCGCCCGTCCCGGCGTGTGCCGTGGAGCATCATCGGCATCGCCGCCGCCGGGTTCGTCCTGCTGGCGCTGTTCGTCCTGGCCGACCGGGTCGTGCAGGGGAGCAGTTTCGCGTTCGATCGGCGGTTGTTGCTGATGCTGCGCGGGGCCGACGGGGCGCCGGTCGCGTCGGAGAAGTTCACGTCGATGGTGCGCGACATCACGGCGCTGGGCAGCACCACGGTATTGACGATCCTCGTCGCCTTCGTCGCGCTGTTGCTGGCCAGCACCGGACGATGGCGCACGGGCGCGCTGCTCGCGGCGGCCTGCGCCAGCGGCAGTTGGGCCAACGCCCTGTTCAAGCAGGCGATCGCCCGCACGCGACCCGACCTGGTCCCGCACCTGATGACGGAGACGTCGAACAGCTTCCCCAGCGGCCATGCCGCCAATTCGGCGATCGTCTACCTCACGCTTGCGACCCTTGCCTGGCCGTTGCTGCGTCAGCCCGCCGCACGCGGGTTCGCCATGACAGCCGCTGCACTGCTGGTCGTCGCGATCGGGGTCAGCCGGGTCTATCTGGGCGTGCATTGGCCGAGCGACGTGCTGGCCGGATGGCTGTTCGGCGCGCTGTGGGCAATTGGGTGGTGGCGCATCGAATTGCGGGTGCTGGGCGGGCGGTAACGACGGAAACCTTTGCGACGCGCGGTCGGTCCGGTTAGTGTTAGCGTAAACAACGATATGACATGGAGGGATGGATGACCGCGAAGTTCGTGTTGGCGATGGCGTCGTTGCTGTTGGGTGCTGGCACTGCGCAGGCACAGGTCGCGCCGGTCGGCGGCGCGCCGACCAGCTCCCCCAATTCCGAGGATACGACGCACAGCGTCAACAACGACCGCGACCAGCAATTCGCGCTCGACAAGATCCGCGACGAAGCCGGCACGACGGTCGACGCCCGTGCCTCGCGCCGTGGCTCCAAGACGATCGTCGCGGCGACCGCCGCCGACCTGACCGTTGGGGCATCGGTGTTCGACAAGACCGGCGTGACGCTCGGCACGATCGAGGCGGTGAAGCCGGACGGCGTGCAGCTGCTGTCGGGCAGTTCGCGGGCGATGGTCCCGGCGGATGTGTTCGGAAAGGTACGGGGCAAGCTGGTGCTGAACGTCACCAAGGCCGAGTTCGCGCAGCAGATGGGCGGCGGCGCGCGGTAATGGATCCGAACGGCATCCCGGCCCAAGCCGGGATGTCCGGGGGTGCCACGAGGCAGGGGCCACTCTAGCCTCCGGCTTTTGACAGGGCGAAGGCTCTCTGCTGGCTCTGCTGATACGCGATGGTCGGCGCGCTAGGGCCGATCGACAGTCAGCGCCCCTCGCAGATTATCGTCATTCCCGCGCAGGCGGGAATCCATAGCCGCTGACGTTTCGGCTGGATCGGTAACGCTGGTGCGTATGGACTCCCGCTTGCGCGGGAGTGACGATGGGGAGGGAGCGGTCGTCCGTGGAGCGGGATGTCGCGTCGGCCCTAACCGCCCAGCTCCGCCAGCAGCGTTTTTGCCGCCAGCGTCTCGGCCTCCTGCTTCGACGTGCCGGTGGCCTCCGCCGCCGCCAGCTTGCCGATGGTAACGCGGACCGTGAAGCGCGGGGCGTGGCCGGGGCCGCTCTTGTCGACAATGGCATATTCGGGCGGGCGGCGATTATGCGCGGCGGCCCATTCCTGCAGCGCCGATTTGGGATGGCGCGGCACCCGCAGCTGCGCGTCGATCCGCGATCCCCACAGGTCGCGCACCAGCGCGCGCGCGGCGTCATGGCCATGGTCGAGATAATAGGCACCGATCAGCGCCTCCATCACGTCGCCCAGCACATTGTCGCTGTCGCCCGCGCCATCGTCGCGGGCCTGCTTGCCGAGTTTGAGATGCGGCACGACGCCGATGCCGCGCGCGATCTCCGCACAGACCGCGCCGGTCACCAGCGCATTGAACCGCTTCGACAGCGCACCTTCGCTCTCCGCGGGAAAGCGGTCGTAGAGCCATTCGGCGACGGCAAGCCCCAGCACGCGGTCGCCGAGAAATTCG
>CAJYRU010000206.1 GCA_913777295.1 uncultured Sphingomonas sp.
CCGCCCAGGGCGTGGCCGGGCTGGGCGCCCATTGCCGGGCACATGGGGTGGATCTGGTGGTGATGGAGGCCAGCGGCGGCATCGAGCAGGCCGCGTTCCTTGCGCTGTGGCAGGCGGGCCAGCCCTGCGCGATCGCCCATGCCCGCTCGGTGCGCCAGTTCACCCAGGCCATGGGCTATCTGGGGGCCGGTGAGAGGATGGTCGAAAACGTACGCTAAGCGTCCCGGCCTTGCTGGTGGAGGCGGAGCGGTCTGAACCGTTCGCGAGGCTTGTCGATCTCGCCCCAGAGATAGTCGCCGGTCAGGCCGACATGCTCCCAGCCCAGCGGGGCGACGTGGGCGAGCAGTTCGTCGGGCACGTCGACGCCGCTGCCGCGCAGATGCCGGACAGCCCGGTCGAGATAGACGGTGTTCCAGAGCGTCACGGCTGCGGTGGCGAGTGTCAGGCCGGATGCACGATGGCGCTGGTTCTCGAAGGTGCGATCGCGCAGTTCGCCGAGGCGATTGAAGAAGATGGCGCGGGCGAGCGCGTTGCGGGCCTCCCCCTTGTTGAGGATGCTGCCGGTGCGGCGCCGCTGGTCGGGATCGTCGAACCAGTCGAGCATGAACAGGGTGCGCTCGACGCGTCCGATCTCGCGCAGGGCGCGCGCGACCGGGTTCTGGCGCGGGAAACCCGCCAGCTTGCGCAGCATGACCGAGGCGCTGACGGTGCCGGCACGGATCGAGGCTGCAAGACGCAGGGTTTCGTCCCAGTTCTCCTCGATCGCGCGGAGGTTGACCGGCCCGGCGACGAGCGGGCGCAGCGTCGGCCACGGGTCGAGCGGCGACAGGCCGTATAACCGGCGTTCGTTGAGGTCGCGGATACGGGGTGCGAAGCGGAAGCCGAGCAGATGACACAGGCCGAAGACATGATCGACCGCCCCGGCGGTATCCGTCGCATGTTCGCGGATCACCAGTTGGCTCTCATGGTCGAGAAGGCCATCGAGGACATGCGCGGCCTCGCCGGCATTGGCGGCGATGACCTTGGTGTGGAACGGCGTGAAGCGGTCGGTGACATGGGTGTAGAACAGCACGCCGGGTTCGGTGCCGTAGCGGGCGTTGCGATCGGGGCGCGCCTCGCCCTGACCGCCGGCACGGAAAAACTGTCCGTCCGACGACGACGTGTCGCCCGGACCCCAGACCGCCGCGAGCGGATGCGCGGTATGGCAATCGACGATCGCCGCCAGCGCCGACAGATAGGTTTCGTCGCGCACATGCCATTCCGCCGTCCAGCGCAAACGCGGCAGGGTCAGCCCGCTCGAGCTTTCGGCCATGCGGCCCAGGCCGAGATTGGTCGCATCGGCGAGGATCGCACCCATCAGCGCGGACGGGTCGGAGGCGGGTGCGCCGCTGCGCGCATGGACGAAACGGTCGGCGAAGCCCGACCATGCGGCGACCTCGACCAGCAGGTCGGTGATGCGGACGCGCGGCAGCATCGCGTAGAGCCGGGCCTTCAGCGCATCGGCATCGTCGGACGGGGATCGCCGGATCGGCGAGATCAGCAACTGCCCGCGTTCGATCATCACGTCGACCAGATCGCCCGCTGCGGCTGCACGTTCCACCTCGGTCATGCGCCGGGCCAACAGGGTGCAGCGTTCCTCATACCATTCGGGAAAATCGTTCGGCACGGCCAGGCGAAGATCACCGTTCGCGCGCATCGCCTCGAAGGCGGGCACGGGCAGCTGATAATCGTCGAGCGTGCGATAGGCGCGACTGCCGTCCACCCATATACTGCCCGACCCGAGCCGTTCGCGCAGGTGGACGATCACCGCGATCTCGTAAGCGCGCCGGTCGATCGTCCCTTCCGCAGGCTGCACGACCTTGCGCCAGCGCGGCTTGATGAAGCTGGTTGGCACCCGCTTCGGCAGGGCCGAACGACCATCGCGGTACATCGTCCGCAACGCCTCGACCGCGCCGAGCAGCGGATCGCCCGATCGTACGGTGCGGAACGTGAAAGCGGCAAGAAACGTCGGGGCGAACCGCCGGACGGCGGTATAGCGTTCGACCACTTCCTCCAGCCCGTCGTCGGCCGAGCGCGTCAGGTCCTCGGCGAAGCGGATGCTGCGTTCGAGTTGCTCCCAGCCCACCTTAGCGTCGATCGTGCGGAAGGCATCGCGCCCACTCGCGCGAGCATCGACCAGAAGGCGACCGAGCCGGGCATGGAAGCGTGCGGTGTCCTTCAGCATCCGTGCCTGGCCGAGCAACCGATCGGAGCGGTTGCGGTCGGCGCGGCGGAACAGCGCGCCCACCATCTTCTCGACCATGACCAGTGCGGCATCAGTCAATCCCGCCTCCATCTCGATCATCGAGGCGATGAGCATGGCGAGCCGGCGCAGGCGTTCGAGACGCCGCAGGTGCTGGGCGGTGACGATACCGGCGGTCCGTGCGATGACGGCATAGCGGGCGGCATGTATACGTCGCGCCCTATCCGCTGCGATCCCGATGCCGCGCACAGCGTCAAGCCGTTCGATAATCCCTTTCAGGTTGGCGGCCGAAGGGGCTTCGGGCCATTCGCGTATCCACCCGAGCCGGGTGCGGCCGTGGTCGTCGGTTGCGATCAGACGTTCGAGCGCGGCTTCCTGCTCGGCCGAACAGTCGCGGATCAGGTTAGCATGAGCGGCCTTGCGCGCCCGTGTCCGCACGATAAGCGCGAGCCGTTCCAGCGTCGATGGTGCCGGCAGCACGATCCGGTCTGCGCGCAGGCGATCGACCATGCCGGCGACAATCGTCTCGCCCCGGTCGGTCGAGGCGGCGATCTCCGATCCCAGCGCCAGCATCGCTCGCACGTCCACTCGCGCAAAGGCACGCAGACCGAGCAGTGCTTCGATCTCGGCACGGTGTTCCCGCAATGTCGTGGAGCGCATGGCGTAGCCGATGAAGTCGTCGGCCGCGCACCCGACCTGCTCGGCGAGCAACGTCAGCATGGCGTCGGGCACCGCTTCGCCCGTCAGCAACCCCCGGCCGGGATGACGCAGGTAGCAGAGCTGCACCGCATAGCCGATCCGGTTGGCCCCGCGCCGACGTCGCGCCACCTGCGCCAGATCGTCGGGACCGAGCGTGTAAAGTCGTTCGATCGTCGCGCGATCGGCCGGCGGGTCGAAGATCGCCGCACGCTGTACGGGCGACAGGATGGTCTTGGTCGGCATCGGCTTCCTGTTCGTCACGAAACAGGAAAACGGACCTGTTCATGGAGCATAGACCGAAAGACGGGTTATGTGACAGGATGAGGATCGTTGGAGGAGCCATCCCGCTCCGTCACGCGAACGGACGTATATGGAGCAGTGATGGCAAGAATGTTCAGCAACGTTTCGCCAGAAGATATTGAGGCAATGGCCACCATCCTCGCCCGGATCGTCGGCACACCGATCGAACCTACGGGTGACATCAAGATTGAGGTCGACGGCGAAGAATACGTCATCAAAGGCCAAGAGAGCGGGTACCATTATGGTGCATCGGTTGATCGCTGATCCATGCTGGTCGGGTATGCCCGAGTTTCGAAAGCCGATGGTAGCCAGGTCCATGACCTTCAGCGCGATGCCCTGGTCGCGGCCGGCGTCGATCCCGACCATATCTATGAGGACGCCGCATCGGGACGGCGCGACACACGCCCGGGTCTCGACGCCTGCCTTAAGGCGCTGCGGTTCGGCGACACGCTGGTCGTGTGGAAGCTAGATCGGTTGGGGCGTGACCTGCGCCACCTCGTCAATCTGGTCGGCGAGCTGACGAAGCGGCAGATCGGCCTCAAGGTGCTGGCGGGCGAAGGCACGTCGATCGACACCACCACCGCCAACGGCCGGCTGATCTTCGCAATCTTCGCCGGCCTCGCCGAGTTCGAGCGCGAGTTGATCGTCGAGCGCACCCGCGCCGGCCTTGCCTCCGCCCGTGCACGCGGCCGGCACGGCGGGCGCCCCTTCAAGATGACGCCCGCCAAGCTGCGCCTCGCCTAGGCCGCAATGGGCAAACCGGAAACCAAGGTCGCCGAGTTGTGCGCCGAACTCGGCATTACGCGGCAGACGCTGTACCGCCACGTCACGCCCAAAGGTGAGATCAGGCCGGACGGCGAAAAGCTGCTGGCGCGGAGGGCAAGGTAGAATGCCGACACGCATCACGTCCGACCCCACAGAGGAAGCGTTTATCGACGCCATCTACGAGGCGGCCGTCGTTGTCGATCGGTGGCCGATCGTTCTCCAGAACCTGGCGGATCATTACGGTGCGGGTGGCGCGATGCTCTTCTCGGTCGTCGGCAGCGATCAGCAAGTCATCGTCACCGATGGGTTCGCGCCGACGTTCGAGCGCTACGTCACGGAAGGGTATATGTCGCCAAACGAGCGTGCCGCGCCGCTGGTCGCCGAACACGCGCCTTGCTTTCGCAGCAACGCCGATTACCGGACGGCAGCACAGCGCGCGGCGATGCCGGTCTATCGCGACCTCCTGATCCCCGCCGGCTTCGAACATGCAGTGGGAACTGTCGTGCAGGGGCCGCATCACTCGATGCTCGCCATGACGCTGGAAGGAATGAGATCGGAAGAGGCGGCGCATCGAGCGCTTCCATCTCTCGATCGACTTCGCCCGCATCTGGCGCGCGCGCTCAGCCTCTCGGCGCATGTAGGTCTGAGCCGTCACCGTTTGATCGTCGACACGCTGGCAATCACCGGCTGCCCCGCCGCAACCCTTGCTGTCGATGGTCGTCTGATGGCTGCCAATCGGGAGTTCGAAAGCGTTCTCGGCTCCCGTGCGGTCGATCCTCACAGGCGCCTGAGATTCCTCGACGCATGTACCGACAACCGTTTTCGTGGTGCGATGCAGATCGGCATGGCAAAGGCCGCATCCGCGTCATTCATCGTAGCCGGTCAAGCGGACGGTCGTCCCTGCGTCGTCCATGTTATTCCGCTTCGGCGACTAGCGCGCGATGTTTTCGGCTCCAACGGCTTCGTGATGATCGTTGCCGATGGCCACAATCGTGCGACCCCAAACGCTGATTTGCTCCGCGTCCTGTTCGACCTGACGGCAAGGGAGGCCGCGCTGGTGCGCTACCTTGCCGATGGGCGAACGATCGCCGCCGCAGCCGGGGCGATGGGGATCGCGGTGACGACGGCGAAGGTGCATCTTCGCCGCGTGTTCGAGAAGACCGGCTGTACCCGGCAGGCCGAGTTGGTCGCATTGGTGAGCACCTATACTGCGCTTCCCACACCACGATATAGAGACGCCTGAATTCCCACATACTTCGGACGGAGTATGTGCGGCGGTTTCATATGCGCTAGCATTCGAAAAATACGTCGCGGGGGTCGTTGTATGCATCGTTCGATCAAATTTATGGCAGTGCTTTCCTTACTGATGGTAGGAGGCTTCACAACTGGCATTCGAGTGGCGGCACAGGAATCGATTTCTCCGCGATCTTTGGGTTTGCTGTCATCGCTAGCCGGCTCGACGGTAAGATTTCGTCCGATCTTGAACAATCGCGTCGAGAGCTGGCTGTTTACCCCGGGTAAGGGAGGAATCGTCTCTTTTCCCACTTTACGCTTAGAACTTTCCGGTAAAAACCTCCGTGTCAGCGAATATATTTGGTATGAAGGCGTTTTACAGCGAACCAACGCCAAGAATCGTCCGGGGCGCTTTGTTGAAATTGACGAAGGTAAGGTCATTATCGAATATCAATATTATAAGGATATCTATAGGACGCTGACAATTTCAAAAGAGGGAAACATTATAACCACCCGATCTCATTTTGTTGGGGGTCTGAAGGGGCTACTTGTTGAAACCTATTACATAAACCCATCACCCGAACAGTTTGCTTCGCTCTCTCAGGGCGCTCAAGCGCGAGCGGCCTACCAAGCCGCTCTCCTCGATCCAAACAGTCCGGAATCCTTGGAAAAGCGGCGTCGGGACAGAGAAAACTTGGAAGAGCAACTGGCGTATATTCAAAGAGACGTTGAGCTTTGCCGAAACGATTTCGATTGCGAAATTGCTCGCGAAGTTGAAAGTTCAATACTGGCGAAGCTGGGACGACCGAACGGATATAAAGAGGACCTCGCAGCAAAGCGCGGTGCGGCGCTGGTCGCAGGCTTGGGCATCGTCATGGCGGGCGCCCAGGCGAACGCCGATCGCATGGCGGACCTTCGTCGGCGCAGTGCGGAAGAGGCGCGACTGAAAAGTACTCCGCAATCGTCATCATTATCTAGCGGAAGTTCGTCTTACGGCGCGGCATCAGATCTTGCTTCGAACACGTCAAGTGCTCCTGCCGGGGCCTTCCCGCCATTACCATCAGGCACGGGCACTCCCGCACAACGTCAGTTCTGGGTGAGCCGCTGCCAAGGCCGCGCCCGGAACAACGATCCTGCGGCACAGGGTTGCGAAGAATCGTTCCGGATGTTCGCTGGCGCATCGGCTCCCCGCTCTTCACCCCAGGCGATCGAGCCTTCGGCTCGTGCCGGTGTCGTCACGGCAGGAAATCAGACGTTCCGGAGCGGGGGCGTCGTATCGTCTGGGCAATCCTATCCGACGGGCGCAGATGCACCGCGAAACAGAGATGGGTTGGCTGCCAGCCATTGCCTCAAGCCCAGCAATCGTGGGCGGACATACCTGTTCAACAGCTGCTCGTATCCGGTGACGATTAGCTATTGCGTGCTCGCGCCGAACAACGCCTTCACCTGTGGCCCGATACGACAAGGGCTGGTTTCGGGCGGCGGTTCGACAGGCGCGCAGGCCGGTGCGACCGTGCAGCTCGCGCATGGCGCTGGCGATACAAACCCGAACGGTACGTCCGACTACCGGCTGCGCCTTTTTGCCTGTCGGCAGACCGGTGCTGTGTCGGCGTTCCTGACGCAGGCTGATCCACCGAAGGGTGTGTGTAGATGAGAATTTAGAATCGAGGATTTTTTCGGGGGGCGACCAATGTCCGAAATTCCTGAAGCGGGATATCCGCTGCTACGTACCTTACGCCTCGGCGATGAAGGACCGCGAACGGCTCTCTGGCAGGCGTTTCTGCGTGGCCGAGGCTTGGATCCCGGCCCCGTCGATGGGCAATTCGGTGATCGAACGCACGATGCGACAATCGCTTACCAGCGGCAGTACGGCCTCGATCCTGATGGGAAGGTCGGCCAGCAAACCCTACTGCGAGCTGGCGGTCAGGGCTTCCCGATTGCCGATCAGTCCGGTGCAGGCGAGCATGGGTTGGAATATCCGCCAAAGCCAGCCTTTCAGCCGCTTGAAACGAATGATGAGCGAGCCGCAATCTTCGGCCGGTTCGACTTTGTTCCGGCACCAACGGACGACGATAAGGAAGCCATCCGCATCATCGGCACTTGGCGTCGCGATAACATCGTCAAGGTGCCGGTCCCACAGTTGCTTCACATCACCGGCGCACGGGGCCGAGACTATGTCTGGTTCCATCGCAAGGGCGCCGATCAGCTACAGGCATTGTGGCAGGCGTGGGAAGATGAAGGCCTGCTCAATCTCGTCCTGACCTGGAGCGGCGCGTTTAATCCGCGCTTCGCGCGCGGCAGCACGACGACGCTCAGCAATCATGCTTTCGGCAGTGCCTTCGACATCAACTATGCATGGAATCGCCTGGGGCATATCCCTGCCCTGGTCGGGCAAAAGGGCAGTGTCCGCCGATTGGTGCCGACCGCGAACCGTCACGGCTTCTACTGGGGCGGACACTTTCAGCGGCGACCTGATGGCATGCACTTCGAGATTGCGGAGCTCCTCGGGTAACAAAAGGGACGGGTCATGGTGAACCAAGAAACCGGTAGCCGGGACATCGCGCTATGCCTGTCGGGCGGCGGATTGCGCGCGACACTGTTCCACCTTGGCGTGATAAAGGCGCTGCGGACCCACAAACATGGTGAAGCCACAGCACTATCACGGGTCGGCAGCATCTATTCCGTGTCTGGCGGCAGCATCACTGCCGCTCACCTCGTTCGCTACTGGAACGATTACAATGGCGACGATGACGCCTTTGCCAAGCGCGAAGGGGAACTGCTTGCCTTTAGTCAGCGCAACGTGCGTGACCGGGTGCTTCGCCGCTGGGCGCTGACACGATGGCTCGGCTTCCGCCGGTCATGGTGGCTGCAGCACGAATACCAAGCCCTGTTCGGCGCCGGTTCAATCGCCGATTGCTACGCCGCGAGCGGTCCTAATGATCGCAAGGGCGCACCCGATCTCCATATCCTGGCGACCAGTTTCAGCACCGGCGCGTTATGTTCATTCGGCCCTCGCGATTTCGAGCTGATGGGTCGCCATAATGCGCAAGCGGCACGGGCGCCTGGCGGGCATCTGAAACTCGCCTATGCCGTCGCCGCATCCAGCGCGTTTCCTCCGCTGTTCCCGCCCGTGCCCCTCACGCGGAAGACGTTGGGCAACCCCGAGGCAGCCGACTTTCTCCACACCATCCATCTCGCTGATGGCGGCATCTTCGACAATTTGGGTGCCGAGGCCGCCTTGGCCGATCAGATCGGTTCCAACCGCAACTTCAAGACGCTGCTGGTCAGCAACGCGGGTGCCGCGCTCCATCTCGATCCCGGAAAGCGCTTCGTCAACTTCCTGGCTCGCAACGTGCGCGCGAGCGATATTCTGATGCGTCGCATCGCCGAAGATACCGAACAGCGCCTTCGCGCGATGACGGATGCGACATATCTGCCGCTTCGCATCGGTGTCCCCGTACCGGGATCTGCCTTGCTGGACGTGACACAGACGCGTTTGCGCATGGTGCGCACCGATCTGGATCGCTTTGACCCTGCCCTTGCCAACCTCCTCATCTGGCATGGGTATGAGGTCGCGTCGCAGGTTTTGAAAGAGCAGGAATGGCAGGAGACGCAGACGCCTGAAACTGCTTTGTTGCCGGCAAGCAGGATCGATCTACCAGCGATCGCCGAGAAGGGAGCCGAAACACGAAAACGTTCTTTGCTATTCGATTTTCGTGACTGGCTTACCGTACCGATACTGTGGGCTATGATCGCGGGCGCAATCTTCGCGATAGCTATGGCCGTACAAGGCATTCAGGAACGAAATGCTGCCAACCTCGCCGAACGCGAGGCAAAGGTCGAAGCCGATAAGAAAATGCGGATTGGCCAAGCGCTTGCCGATCAGCTGGGTCCAATTAGAAGCGCCTACATTGCCAACGACCGCAAGCGACTGGGCGAACTCATCGGTATGACGACGGTAGCTGTGGAGGTTGCGGAAAGCCAACCGGATCGTGATCTAACGACAGATCCGATACGCTTGTCATCTAGTCAGGCGCTTGCTGTCGCCAATCAGCCGGTTACCTATAACCTGCCGCGTCCGCCCATCGAACATAAACAGCCCATTTATATACAATTTGCTGGCTTCCAGCGCGCGCAGATCGCTGCCCTCAATCGCGGCCTTCGCAACGCTGGTTGGAACGTGCAGGGTCAAAGCGGCGAACGCCTTTCCAAAGCGGCAAGGCTAAATGAGGTTCGCTGGAGTGGCTCAAACGAGCAGGCTGCGATTGATCTCAAAGACGCCATCAATGCGGCCAATCTGACCAGCAAGCCACTTCGCATAAGGCAAGTAGACGTAGGCGCGACCAATCTAGAGGTCTGGATATCGCTCTAGCTTAGCGTACGTTTTCGACCATCCTCTCACCGGCACCCAGGAAAGCGACGATTACGCCTCAGGCCCGTTCCGTCGCCACTTCCCTTGCGACTGCGGCGACATCGCCCGCCGGAGCCTGAACAACCTCCAGCGCAATATTGGCTATTTCTGCGGCGGTCACCTGCAACTGCGTGATCGGGCTCGAACTGGTGTCGACGCGGTCCACCCCGGTTTCGGAAATCTCGACCAGGAAGCGATCGACGTCGTTGAGGACGACCAGCTTGATGGACTGGTCCTCATCAAGCGCCAGCTGCTGCACGGTGCCTTCATAAGCCACGATGAATCCGTCATGGCTGGTTTTGGTCAGGACATAAGCGACGACGAACGAGTCCCCGCGCTTGACGGCTTGGACAACCGGGTTGAGCCAGCCGAACGCGATCGGATCGGTTTTATCGGTGACGGCCTCGCGCTGGGCCATCCACTGCGCCAGGGTTCCCGTCGCCAAGCCGATGAGCAGCATGGCGAAGAGCCAGGCCTCAAGCGCGAAGTCGGATGCGCTGCGCGCGCCCGAAACGCCGCCCAGCAAGGCCCGATAGACGTTCGGATCGAAACCGACATCGAAGCATCGATCGGTCCAGCGACACCAGGCGGACTGCGCCGCGAAGGCGCCCGTGCCGAGCAAATGTCCGGCGATCGTCCCGAAAACGACGATAAGCAGCGTCACCGTCGAATTGGGTCGATCGGGAGAGGGGCTTAGAAAGTCGGTGCGCTCACCGGCTCTCCAGCCCGCCCAGAAGCAAAGCCCCGGAAATATCAGCAGAAGTACGAGGAAGAGAGAATAGCTGAATGCCACGGCATTCAGGCCGTCAAGGTGCCTGACCCGTCCTTCTCGTCTCTATCGGTCGCAGCGGAGCGCACGATATAGACGCCGTTCTCGACGCGCGAGGCTTGGCGTACTGCCTGCCATGTGCCGAACCGCTTCTTGACCCGTCGGGCAAGCCGCATCGAGGTGCTGGTGTTCACGCGCATATCGATCCTCCAACGCCGGATGTAGAAGTTAGTTCGACGGACGTCCACTCGATGCGTACACCGCCGCCCCCCTCAAAACAGCTTCCGCACCCCCACCCGGATCGAGCGGCCGATGGGGTCGAGATAGGCGGGCTGGAAGCGGTTGGGGGTCTGGCCGTTGAGGTCGGTGACGTTGATTCGGTCGTTCAGCAGATTCTCGACCGCGAAATCGACGTTCAGT
>CAJYRU010000207.1 GCA_913777295.1 uncultured Sphingomonas sp.
TCGAGCATCGACGGTTCGCTGTTGTGGCCGCTGCCGATCATGCTGGTGGGATTCTCCTTCTTTTTCGCGGCGGTGGTGCTGATGCGGATGCGTACGATGCTGGCGCGCGAAAAGGCCGAGGCGCGCCTGCGGCGAAGGGCCCGCGCGTGAACCCCTGGCCGTTCGTCACCGCCGCCTATGCGCTGACGCTGGCGACTGCCGCGCTGCTCGGCTGGTGGAGCTGGCGCGCGATGCGGGACGCCGAGAAGTGACGCGCAAGAACCAGCGACTGATGCTCGTGCTGCTCGGGTTGGCGGCGATCGCGGTGGCGGCGCTGCTTGCGCTGTCGGGGCTGCGCGATCAGGCGGCGTTCTTCTATGCCCCGGCCGATGTGGCAGGTGCGCTGCCTCCGCCCGACAAGGCCGTACGACTGGGCGGCATGGTCGAGCGCGGCTCGATCCGGCGCGCGGCCGATGGCGTCTCCATCGCTTTCGTGGTCACCGACGGGAAGGCGACAACCCCGGTGACGTTCAGCGGCATCGCGCCAGACCTGTTCCGGGAAGGCTCGGGAGTCGTCGCGGAAGGACATTTCCGCCCCGATGCGTCGTTCGTCGCCACCAACCTGCTCGCCAAGCACGACGAGAAGTACATGCCACCGCAGATGGCGGGCAAGATGCACGAGACGCGCACGCTGGAGGCGCGCTGATGGGCTTCGTCGCGCTCCTGCTGCTGGGCGGTGCCGCATTCGCGGGGATGGCGCTGCTGTTGCGCGTCGATCGGGTTTTGTGGTCGATGCTGGGGGCGGCATTGTGTCTCGGCGGAGTCGGGTACGCTTGGCAGGGCAGGCCGATGCTGGCCGCCGCCTCGCCCCAGCGCAGCAGCAGCACGCCGCCGATCGACGTCGAGGAAACCCAGCTGCGCGATAGCATGTTCGGGCGCTTCAACGCCGATACCGCGTATCTCGTCGCCGCCGATGCGATGACGCGCAGCGGCAACGACGATGCGGCTGCGCGCGTGGTGCTGGGCGGTCTTTCGAAACTGCCGCAAAGCTTCATCCTATGGACCTGGGCGGGGGTGACGTTGGCTGCCGATGCCGGACACCGCGTATCGCCGCCGGCGTTGCTCGCCTTCCGGCAGGCGGCGCGCCTCGCACCCGAGCATCCCGCACCGCCCTATTATCTGGGCTTCGCCTATCTGGAGAGCGGCGATCTGGCGAAGACCCGCGCCTTGTGGTCGCGCGCGGTCGCGCTGTCGCCGGAGGGCACCTGGTACCGTATCGAGATCGCGCGGCGCCTCGCGCTCATCGATCGTCTGATCGCCGCGTCGAACGCCCGCTGAGCGACCGACGCGGCAACCGTCACTTGCCGCGCCCGGTCTTTTCCTGAAGCGCGTCGATCCGCTTCGATGCGTCACCCTTGGTCAGCGAATCATCGAACGGCTCGCCCGCCTCTTCGCTCAGGGTCTTCAGGTAACTGGCCTGTGCTCCCGTCATCGGCTCGTCACCGGTGGTCCAGTCGTCGGGATCCTTCTCGGCGTTCGAGAACGGCTCGCTCTTGGGATTGTGGGTCTCGCTCATGATCGCATGTTCCTTTCGCTGAACAGAACATTCATGTTCGCGCCCTGTTCCGCGTTGCGGGCGCATCGGGCGCGTGCTAGGCGCGCCACACCATGGCCACCGATGCGAACGACTTCTCGATTGCGGTGGCCAGCGCATGAGCGCCGCGACCATCGACCCCGCCGTCCGGGCACAGGCCGGGGCCTCACATCATCAGCATAGTGGCAGCCTCGCCAAGCTCGCGCTGGGCGCGATCGGCGTCGTCTATGGCGATATCGGCACCAGTCCGCTGTATGCGATGAAGGAGGTGTTCGTCGGGCACCATCCACTCGCGGTCGATCCGCTGCATATCTTCGGCGTCATCAGCCTGGTATTCTGGTCGCTGATGCTGATCGTCACGCTTAAATACGTGCTGATCGTGCTGCGCGCCGACAATAATGGCGAAGGGGGAAGCCTGGCGTTGCTGGCGTTGATCCAGCGGCGATCGGGGGCGGGGAAGAAATGGGGGCCGAGCCTCGTCATCCTCGGCGTGCTGGCCACCGCCTTGTTCTTCGGCGATTGCATGATCACGCCCGCTATCTCGGTACTGTCTGCGGTCGAGGGGCTGGCGACCGTGGAGCAGGGGTTTGGTTCGTTCGTCCTGCCGATCGCGGTGACGATCCTGATCGCGCTGTTCTACCTGCAATCGATCGGCACCGAAAAGGTCGGGCGGCTGTTCGGCCCGATCATGGTCGTCTATTTCGTCGTCTTGGCGGCGATGGGCGTGATGCACATCATCGCGCGACCCGATATCCTGTTCGCGCTCAACCCGATCTATGCCGTTCGCTTCGCGATGAACGATGGCGGACTGGCGTTTCTGGCGCTTGGTTCGGTGGTGCTGGCGGTGACTGGCGCCGAGGCGCTGTACGCCGACATGGGGCATTTCGGGCGCCGGCCGATCGAACTGGCGTGGCTTGGCTTCGTGCTGCCGGCGCTGATGCTCAACTATCTGGGGCAGGGGGCGCTGCTGCTGCAACAGCCACAGGCGGCGGAGAATCCCTTCTTCCTCATGGCGCCGGAGGACTGGCGCCTGCCGCTAGTGATCCTGGCGACCATGGCGACAGTGATCGCCAGCCAGGCGGTTATTACCGGCGCCTATTCGGTGGTGCAGCAAGCGGTGCAGCTTGGGTTGATGCCGCGCATCCGCATCACGCACACCAGCGCGTCCGAGGCCGGGCAGATCTACATCCCCGCCGCGAATTGGGCGTTGATGGTGATGGTGCTGCTGTTGGTGTTCGGGTTCGGCGAATCGTCGAACCTCGCGGCCGCCTATGGCATCGCGGTCACCGGCACGATGTTCATTTCCACCTGCATGGTCGGGGTGTTGATCCGCCGCGTCTGGCATTGGCCCTTGTGGGCGACGGCGCTGTTCGAGATCGTGTTCCTGTCGATCGATGGCCTCTATTTCGCGTCGAACCTGACGAAGGTGCCCGATGGTGGCTGGTTCCCGCTGCTGGTGGCGGTCATCGTCTTCGTGCTGCTTACCACCTGGTCTGAGGGGCGCAAGCTGATGATCGAGCGGATGCGCGAGGCGGCGATGCCGATCCGCATCTTCATCGATTCGGCGGCGACCTCCGCGACCCGCGTGTCGGGCACGGCCGTGTTCATGACCTCGACCCCCGAAGGGGTGCCGCATGCGTTGCT
>CAJYRU010000208.1 GCA_913777295.1 uncultured Sphingomonas sp.
CATCGCGCTCAGCACCCGCGCCATGCGTTCGCCGAAGCGCGGCCCGACCGGCGATCGCAGCCCCAGCATCGGCGCGACCAGCACGCACGCCGCGGGATCGACCCGCCGTTCCACGACCGCGCGCAGCGCGAGGTGCCCGCCCATCGAATGGCCGATCAACACCCGCGGTCCCTCCGCAGTCCACTGGCTCCAGAAGGCGCCAAGGTCGTCCAGATAGGTTTCGAACCGGTCGATGTCGCCGCAATCGCCCGCCGGGGTGCAGCGCCCCGACCCGCCCTGCCCGCGCCAGTCGAACGCGGCGATGCTCCACCCACGCACGTGCCAATGGGCAAAAACCTCCAGATATTTCTCGAACATGTCGCCGCGCCCGGTCTGGAACAACAGACTGCCGCGCGGGCGGACATTGGCGGGGGCGGCCCAGTCGAACCGGCGATGCGACCACCCGTCGGGCGCCTGCCACCGGGTGATGGCGGCGGCGGCGGGAATCGCGCGGCGATAGAGGGCGTGGGCGGCCATGCGTCCGGTTACGGTTTCGAAACCCCTTACGTCTAGGGCTTAACGACATGGGCGGTATCGTCGTTCCTTGGCTGGCGCTCGCGCTGCTGCTGCTGCTGGTCATGGCCGGTATCGAGGATGCTCGCACCCGCGAAATCGCCAATTGGAAGAACGCGGCGATCGCGCTGCTGGCGCTGCCATGGTGGTGGGCCAACGGACTGAGCGGCATCGACATCGCGTGGCAACTGGGCGTGGCGGGAATCGTCTTCGCGCTGTTCTTCGCCGCGTTCGCTGCCGGACAGATGGGTGGCGGCGATGTGAAGATGATCGCCGCGCTCGCGCTGTGGCTGCCGCCCGGTGCGGTCCTGTCGATGCTGATGGTGATGTCGCTGCTGGGCGGTGCCCTCACCCTGCTGTTCCTTGCCGACCGCTGGCGGCGGCGCGCGGCGCAGGTTGCGGAAATTCCGTACGGAATCGCCATCGCCATCGCCGGGATGCTCGCGATTGCGAACCCGTTCTTAACCCATTTCGGTGATGCTTAACGGCGAATCAACCGGCCAGGCGAATTGAAAGGCCACCGACGTCATGGACTCTCGCAAACTGTTCCTGCTGATTGGGGCGCTGATGGTCGCCGGCCTGACCGCGTTCATGGCCCGCAATCTGATGGCCGGCGCATCGGCTCCGCTGGCGACCGCCGCGCCGGTGGCGGCCCCGATCGACGGCCCGCGCGTGCTGGTCGCGACCAAGGCGCTGCCGGTCGGGACGATCATCGACGCCACCGCCCTGCGGTTCCAGCCATGGCCCAAGGAACTGGTCGAAAACGCCTATTTCCTCGAATCCATGCCGGAATCGCGCAACATGGTCGGCACCGTCGTCCGCTTCGCAATTCCCGCCGGACAGCCGATCACGCAGGGCGCACTGGTAAAGCCCGGCGACCGCGGCTTCCTGGCCGCGGCACTCGGGCCGGGGATGCGGGCGGTGACCGTGCCGGTGTCGGCGCAGAGCGCGGTGGCGGGCTTCGTGTTTCCCGGCGACCGCGTCGACCTGGTCCTGACGCAGAACGTACCCGGCGGCGGCGATGGCGCCCCGCTGAAGGCAGCGGAAACCTTCCTGCGCAACCTGCGCGTACTGGCGACCGACCAGCGCACCGACAAGAATACCGACGATCAGGGCAAGACGCTGGTATCGACCTATTCGACGGTCACCGTCGAAGCGACGCCGCGCATCGCCGAAAAGATCGCGGTCGCACAGACGGTCGGCACGCTGTCGCTGTCGCTGCGCTCGATCGCGGACAATGGCACGGAGCTGGAAGAGGCCATTGCCAGCGGCGACGTGCAGCTGCCCGCCAACGGCGATCCGAAGGCGGAAAAGGCCGCGCTGGCGCGGATCGCCGCCCGCCCGACCGATGGCGGATCGACCTTCTCGACCGGTGCCGATGTCTCGCGGTTCCAGCGCAGCTCGGTCCCCGGCAAGGCCGGCATGATGGCCGGGCCGACCACGGCCGGCCCCCCGGCCGGTACGATGACCCCTGCCGGGCCGACCGCGCCCGCCGCGTCGGCCGGGCCGGTCGTGCGGATCACCCGCGGCAATGACGTGACCGCCGTGGCGGTCGGAGGAACCAAGTGATGTCTGGCAAGAACCTGATCCACCGGTCGCTGGCCGCGACCCTGTCGGTCGCGCTGATCGCCGGCTCGGCACTGCCCGCCGCCGCCGTCGCCGCGCCCGGCACCGCCCCGATGACGAACAGCGTCCGCGCCGCCCGCATCGGCACGCCCCCGGCCGGCACGATGCGGCCGACCACCGACGTGATGCTGTCGATCGGCCAGGGCGAACTGGTCACGCTGCCGTCCAACGTCGCCGATGTGTGGGTGTCCAACCCGACCGTCGCCGACGTCTATGTCGGCAATCCGCGCCAGATCCACCTGTTCGGCAAGGCCGATGGCGAAGCCACGATCTTTGCGACCAGCGCGAGCGGCGCGGTCGTCTATTCGGCGAACGTCCGCGTAGGCCAGAACCTGACCTCGCTCGACCGGATGCTGAAGGCGGCGATGCCGGAGGCCGACATCCGCGTGACGACGGTCGGCCAGATCGCGGTCCTCAACGGCACCATCGCATCGCCCGCCGACAGCGCGCAGGCCGAACGGCTGGTCACCGCGCTGCTCAATCCCGGTGTCGCGGTAGGCGATCCCAACGTCGCGCTGAAGGTCGGTATCGTGAACCGGCTGAAGCTCGCCACCCCGCTGCAGGTCAATTTGCAGGTCCGTATCGCCGAGGTCAGCCGCAACTTCGTCAAGAATATCGGCGTCAACATGACGTCGCGCGACATGTCGGGCGGCATCCTGTTTGGCGTGGCGCAGGGACGACAGGGGACGATCACGACCATCCCCGGATCGCCGACCGATACCGCGTTCCTGGCGAACGGCGGCCGGCCGGGCAGCACGCTGTTCGGATTCCCGACCAAGGGCACCAACGGCACGACGCTGAACCTTGCGGGCAAGCTGCTCGGCCTCGAACTGCTCGGCGCGCTGGATCTCGGCGAACGCATCGGACAGGTGACGACGCTCGCCAATCCGAACCTGACCGCCCTGTCGGGCGAAACCGGATCGTTCCTGGCCGGTGGCGAAATCCCGATCCCCGTCAGCCAGGGGTTCGGCGCGGTATCGGTGCAGTACAAGCAATATGGCGTCAGCCTCGCCTATACCCCGACCGTGCTGGCCGATGGCCGCATCTCGCTGCGCGTGCGTCCGGAGGTGTCGCAGCTGTCGGCGGCGGGCGCGGTGCAGATCGATGGCACCACCATTCCCGCGCTGACCACCCGCCGCGCCGAAACGACGGTGGAACTGGGGTCGGGGCAGAGCATGATGATCGGCGGCCTGTTGTCGAACAGCCATGACAATTCGATCGACAAGGCGCCGGGCCTGGGCGACCTGCCCGTGCTGGGGTCGCTGTTCCGGTCGAACGCCTTTACCCGCAACGAAACCGAACTGGTCATCGTCATCACGCCGTATCTGGTGAAGCCGGTCGACAGCCAGTCGCGCATCGCGCTGCCAACCGATGCCTATTCCAGTCCGGACGATGTCGAACGCGTGCTGATGGGTCAGTTGACGGGACAGCGCAAACCGACCCCCCGGCCGGTACCGACCATGGCGCCGCAGCCCGCCGCCCGCCCGACGATCGGCCTGACCGCGCCGGCCCCGGTCGCCCCGGAAGCCGCCGATCCGCCCCCCGCCGCACCGCCCCCGCGCAAGACCGGCCGTGACGCAGCGCCCGTCGCCCCCGGTTTCAGCATTCAGTGAGGCTCGCCCCGATGACCCTATTCCGTATTCTCGCGCTCGGCACGACGATCGCGGTCGCCGGTTGCACCGGCACCCCCAATCGCGGCGTCGAATCGGTGCATCAGCCGGTCGTCAGCCGTTCCGCCTATTCGTTCGACCTGTCGGCCGGTCCCGCCGGGCTGGCACCGGGCGAACGCGCCCGGCTGGCCGGCTGGCTGGAGGCGATGCACCTGCGCTACGGCGACGAGATCGGCGTGGACGATGCCGGCACCGGCGACGAAGCGGTGCGCGGCGACATCGCCGCCGAAGCCGCGCGGGTCGGGCTGCTACTGGCCGATAGCGTCCCGCCGACGCCCGGCGCGCTCGCCCCCGGCACCGTCCGCGTGGTCGTGTCGCGCATGGTCGCGAGCGTCCCGGGATGCCCCGACAATTCGCGCACCTACCAGCCCAATTTCGGAGCGCACACCTCGTCCGATTTCGGTTGCGCGATCAATTCCAACCTGGCGGCGATGGTCGCCCGGCCCGGCGACATGGTGCTGGGCCGCGGCAATGCCGACACCACCGACACGATGGTCAACACCAAGGCGGTCGGCGCGCTGCGCCGCGCCGCGCCGAGCGGCAATGGCGGACAGGTCACGAATTCGACCGGCAGCGTCGGCGGCGGCGGTTCGAGCGGGGGGAGCAGCAAGTAATGAACGCACCCTTCTCCCTCGCCAAATCGGCGCAGCGCGATGCGTTCGTCGCCTTCGTCTGCGACGAGAATTCGGCCGAGACGCTGCGCGGCGTGGCCACCGACCATGGCTGGCCGGTCGAAAAGGTCATGAAGGGCGGCCTGCGCAACGCGGTGCAGACGCTGTCCGTCGCGGCCAGCCCGCACGTGCTGTTCGTCGACCTGTCGGAATCGGGTGATCCGCTGAACGACATCAACGGCCTTGCCGAAGTGTGCGAACCGGGCACGGTCGTGATCGCCATGGGCCAGGTCAACGACGTCCGCCTGTACCGCGACCTGCTGGCGAGCGGCATCCACGACTATCTGCTCAAGCCGCTCAACCCCGACATGGTGCGTGAATCGATCGCGCAGGCCCATGCGTTGCTCTATGCGCCGAAGGTGGCGGAGGCGAACGCCGAGCGCCCGCATTGCGCGGTCGCGATCATCGGCACGCGCGGCGGTTCGGGTGCGTCGACCATCGCCACCTCGCTTGCGTGGTTGAGCGGCGAACAGGAAAAGCGCAGCACCGCGCTGCTCGACCTCGACGTGCATTTCGGCACCGGAGCGCTGGGCCTCGACCTCGAACCCGGTCGCGGGCTGACCGACGCGATCGAGAACCCCAGCCGCATCGACGGGCTGTTCATCGAACGCGCGATGGTGCGTGCGGGCGAACGGCTGTCGGTGCTGTCGGCGGAAGCGCCGATCAACGCGCCCGTGCAGACCGACGGCGCCGCCTTCTACCAGTTGCAGGAGGAGATGCGCGCCGCGTTCGAAACGACCATCGTCGATTTGCCGCGCACCATGCTGGTCAACTATCCGCATCTGGTGGAGGAAGTGCAGACGGCGGTGATCGTCACCGAACTGACGCTGGCCGCCGCGCGCGATACCATTCGCCTGCTGTCGTGGTTCCGTTCCAACGCATCGCATGTGACGGTCGTGCTGGTCGGCAACAAGG
>CAJYRU010000209.1 GCA_913777295.1 uncultured Sphingomonas sp.
ATGCGCACCGATTACCGCATCGACGATTTCCAGCAGAGCTATTTCGTCATCCCCAGCTTCGACGAACTGCTGCGCCTGACCGTCGAGACCGACTTCGCGCCGGTGTATGACGCGATCCGCGAACAGCGCGAGATCGCGGTGGACGAGGTGTTGCCGGAGGACGTGGTAGTAACCGAGGGCACGCAGGCCTACGCGAGGTCAAAAGCCTGAAGCTCCTCCCCGCTGCGCGGGGAGGGGGACCGCCGCGAAGCGGTGGTGGAGGGGGATTTCCGCGCAACGCAGCGGAGCCGTATGCCGACATCCCCCTCCACCAGCTTCGCTGGTCCCCCTCCCCGTGCCGGGGAGGATCAAGGCGTTACAAATCCAGCGCCCAGCCGTCGCGCCCCTTCGGATCGATCGGCGCGGTCGGCACGAAGCGTTCGGCCCCTGCCACCAGCCGCAGCACGCTCCAGTCGCCCCGCCGGTCGACCTCTTCGAGCGAACAGCCGCACGCCGCATAGGCCGCGACCACATCGTCCCGCTGCGTTTCCAGCAATCCCGCCAGCACGATCGTCGCCTCCGGTGCGGCGATCGCCGCCACTTCCGGCGCCATCGACATCAGCGGCCCGGCCAGGATGTTGGCGATCAGCAGGTCATAGGGCGCGGCGGCGGTGATGTCGTCGGACAGCGCGCCGTCGGCGACCACCAGTTCGACCCGCTCGACCGCGTTCAGCGCGGCATTGTCGGCGGTCACGGCAATCGCCACCGGATCGATGTCGGTCGCAATCACCCGCGCCGCCGGCCACAATTCACGCACGGCAAAGGCGAGCAGCCCGGTTCCGGTGCCGAGATCGATGACGTTGGCGAAATCCTGCGCCCCCAGCCGGTCGAGCATGGCCAGGCACCCGCTGGTCGTTTCGTGATGGCCCGTGCCGAACGCGCGACCGGCATCGATCAGGAACGCCCGCGCTCCCGGCGGTACCGCATCGGCATGGCTGGCGGTGTGGACGAAGAAGCGCCCGACATGCAGCGGCTCCAGCCCCGCCTGGCTCATCGTCACCCAGTCTTCGTCACCCAGCGCCTCGACCTGGGGACGCGTGCCGGCGGCGCTCGGCACCAGTGCGGCGATCGCCGCAATGGCGGCGTCGTCCGGCTCGGCCTCGAAATAGACGTCCAGCCGCCATGTCTCGGTATCGTCCTCGACCGTTTCGGTGGTCATCAGCACGGGCGCCGGATCGATGCCGAAATCCTCGGCGGCATCGATCGCCTCCGCTTCGGCGCGGGTGCAGGGGAGGGTGAGTTTCCAGCTCATCGCGCGCGAGCCATCAGGGTCGGAAATGCCATGGCCGCGCGGTGTAGGCGCGGGTCGGGGCACATTCAATGCATGTGCGGTGGTAGGGATTGCGATCGATGCGTCCCACCCCGGACCTGATCCGGGGTCCCGCGCCTTGGGTGCTGTCCGTAGGGCGCGGAACCCCGGACCAGGTCCGGGGAGGGCAGGGCTGGCCTTATGCCGCGACCTTGCCGACGAAATCGGTGGCGCTGGCCTTCAGCGCGCCCAGTTCGCTGTCGAGCGAGGTGAATCCGTCGCCGACCCGGTCGATTTCGGATGCCACCGTCTCGGTATCCTCGCGGATCGCGGCGATGGTCGACGACATCGAATCGGCGGCGAGCGCGGTTTCGTCGACGGCCGCGGTGATCGCGGTCACGGTCTGGGCCTGGACCTCCATTGCGCTGCGGATGCGGTTGGCGCTTTCCTGTACCTCGGTCACCGTCGCGCGGATCGATGCGTTGGTTTCGACCGTCGATTTCGTCGCGGCCTGGATCGCGGCGATCTTGGCGGCGATGTCGTCGGTCGCCCGCGCGGTTTGGCTGGCAAGGCTCTTCACTTCCTGCGCCACCACGGCGAATCCGCGTCCGGCATCGCCCGCGCGCGCTGCCTCGATCGTGGCGTTGAGCGCCAGCAAATTGGTCTGCCCGGCAATGTCGCGGATCAGGCCCAGGATCGATTCGATCGACTTGGCATGGTCCGACAGCGCTTCCGACATGCCGACGGCGGTGCCGGCCTGTTCCGACGCACGGGTCGCGATCTCGGCGGCGGCCTCTACCTCCATGCGGGCATCCTCGATCGCGCGGATCAGCCCGGCGGAGGTGGCGGCGGCTTCGCGCATCGCGACCGCCGACTGTTCGGCGGCGGCGGCGACTTCGGATGCCTTGCCCAGCATCCCGCGGACATTGGCCGAGCTGCGATTGGCATGGATGCGCAACGTGTCGCTCTCGCGGCTCGCCCGTTCGACCGTGGCGCCGATATTGTCTCGGAACTCATGCGCCAGCCGCTCGCGCGAATCCTGCAGGTCGAACTGGAAATAGGCGTTGTAGAGCGACACGAACACTTCGCATTCCAGCGAGCGCAGCCGGAACAGCAATTCGGCAGCATAGCGGAACGCCGCTTCGTCGGTGATCCCCCGGCGCAGCACGTCGAGCAGCGCGCGCGCCCCGGCATCCCCCATCGACAGGATCGCGGTCAGCGCGACATCCGCCTCGAACGCGGTGGCGATCGTCCGCTCGCACGATTCGACCCAGGCCAGCCCGGTCAGGTTGGTGAAGCGATTGCGCAG
The DNA here is from genome assembly GCA_913777295.1 of uncultured Sphingomonas sp. Lineage (GTDB taxonomy): Bacteria > Pseudomonadota > Alphaproteobacteria > Sphingomonadales > Sphingomonadaceae > Sphingomonas. Next base: position 2,598 of record CAJYRU010000209.1, read on the forward strand.
ATAGGCGACGCCCAGCTCGATCATCCGGTCATAGTTGCGGTGCATACTGTTCACCCCGCCGACCTTTTGCGACTGGGTGAAATGCGCCGCTGCGACGTCGCGCGCATGGGGTTCGATCACCGTCCACAATTCGCGGGCGGCGGCGACGTCGTCGGCGGAGATGTTGAACAGGCGCAGGCGTTCTTGCAGATCAATCGTCCGGCTCACGCTTTCCGGTGCCGGCAGCTTCCTGGTCCCCACGATTCGCTTCCCCTGTTCGGTGGCGTCCGCAACTGGCACGGCGGACCCCTATGGCTTCCGGGGTAACGTGCAGGCGTTAACAGCCGGTTGACCACGGGGCGGCGGCCCGGGAAGATTCGCGACGCCCCTGCGCTTTCGTGCAAGCGGACTTGCATCGGCGGGGCGGGTGCGTAGATAGGCCACAATCGCTGGAAATCCGCATCCGCCCGACGTGGCTGCGCGCGCTGCTTTTGAGGAATGTCCGACTTGGCCATGGTCCGCCCGAAAAACCGCCCCGTCTCGCCCCATCTCCAGGTTTGGCGCTGGGGGCCGAACATGCTGGTGTCGATCCTGCACCGTGCGACCGGGGTCGCCATGGGTACGGTCGGCCTCGCGCTGTTCGTGTGGTGGCTGGCCGCGCTGTCGGGTGGCGAGGACAGCTATGCCCGCTTCCTGTCGTGGTTCACCGGGCCGCTGGCGCCGGTCGGCTATCTGTTCGGCATCGGCCTCAGCTTCGCGCTGTTCCAGCATATCGGCAACGGCATCCGCCATTTCTTCATGGATATCGGCGCCAATTTCGAACTGAAGGGCAACCGGCAGAGCGCGATCGCGACGATCGTCTTTGCCGCCTGCGCGACTGCCGCGCTGTGGGCCTGGCTGCTGGTGGGGAAGCACTGATGGGTAACGGAACCAGCATCGGCCGCGTGCGCGGCCTGGGGTCGGCCAAGGCCGGCGCGCATCATTTCTGGCATCAGCGGCTGACCGCGTTCGCCAACCTCCTCCTGATGGTGTGGTTCGTGCTGTCGCTCGCGCTGCTGCCGTCCTACGACTACGACACGGTCTATGCGTGGGTGTCGTCGGCTTGGGGCGCGGTACCGCTGATCCTGCTCGCCACCTCGGTCTTCTACCATGCCAAGATGGGCCTGCAGACCGTGATCGAGGATTACCAGCATGACGAGACGCGCGTCGTCGCGCTGGTCGCGCTGAACCTCGTCTACGGCGCGGGCTGGCTGCTCGCCGCCTTCTCGATCCTCCGTATCGCTTTCACCGGGACGCCCGCATAATGGCCACCGACGCTTACAAGATCATCGACCACACCTATGACGTCGTCGTCATCGGCGCGGGCGGCTCTGGCCTCCGCGCGACGATGGGCAGCGCCGAGGCCGGTCTGAAGACCGCCTGCATCACCAAGGTGTTCCCGACCCGGTCGCACACCGTCGCGGCGCAGGGCGGCATCGCCGCCTCGCTCGGCAACAACTCGCCCGACCACTGGTCGTGGCATATGTACGATACCGTCAAGGGCTCCGACTGGCTCGGCGACCAGGACGCGATCGAGTACATGGTTCGCGAAGCTCCGGCGGCGGTGATCGAGCTGGAACATGCCGGCGTGCCGTTCAGCCGGAACGAGGACGGGACGATCTACCAGCGTCCGTTCGGCGGGCACATGCAGAATATGGGCGAAGGCCCTCCGGTGCAGCGCACCTGCGCCGCCGCCGACCGTACCGGCCACGCCATGCTCCACGCGCTGTACCAGCAGTCGCTGAAGTATGACGCCGACTTCTTCATCGAATATTTCGCGCTCGACCTCATCATGGAGGACGGCGTGTGCCGCGGCGTCATCGCGCTGTGCATGGAAGACGGGTCGATCCACCGTTTCCGCGCCCATTCGGTGGTGCTGGCGACCGGCGGTTACGGCCGCTGCTATTTCTCCGCTACCTCCGCGCACAGCTGCACCGGCGATGGTGGCGGCATGGTGCTGCGCGCCGGCCTGCCGCTGCAGGACATGGAATTCGTGCAGTTCCACCCGACCGGCATCTACGGCGCGGGCGTGCTGATCACCGAGGGCGCGCGCGGCGAGGGCGGGTACCTCACTAACAAGGATGGCGAGCGGTTCATGGAACGCTACGCCCCCTCGGCCAAGGACCTGGCGTCGCGCGACGTCGTGTCGCGGTCGATGGCGATGGAAATGCGCGAAGGGCGCGGCGTCGGCAAGGACGGCGACCATATCTTCCTGCACCTCGACCATATCGATCCGAAAGTGCTGGCCGAACGCCTGCCGGGCATCACCGAAACCGGCAAGATCTTCGCCGGCGTCGACCTGACGCGCCAGCCGCTGCCGGTGACCCCGACCGTCCACTACAATATGGGCGGCATCCCGTGTAACTATCACGGCGAAGTCGTCACCATCAAGGACGGCAACCCGGACGCGGTCGTGCCCGGGCTGTTCGCGGTCGGCGAAGCGGCCTGCGTGTCGGTCCATGGCGCCAACCGCCTCGGCTCCAACTCGCTGATCGATCTGGTCGTGTTCGGCCGTGCAACGGGCCTGCGGCTGAAGGAAACGCTGAAGCCGAACACCCCGCACAAGCCGCTGCCCAAGGACTCGGCCGACCTCGCGCTCGCCCGGCTCGACAAGTTCCGCAACGCCAGCGGCAGCACGCCGACCGCGCAGATCCGGCTCGCCATGCAGAAGACGATGCAGAAGCACTGCGCCGTGTTCCGCGACGACGCGCTGCTGAACGAAGGCGTGACGATGATGGACGAGATCTATCGCTCGTTCGCCGACGTGAACGTCACCGATCGTTCGCTGATCTGGAACACCGATCTGGTCGAGACGCTGGAACTCGACAATCTGCTGGCGCAGGCGATGGTGACGATCAAGTCGGCCCAGAACCGCAAGGAAAGCCGTGGCGCGCACGTGAACGAGGATTTCCCCGATCGCGACGACGCCAACTGGATGAAGCACACCATCTCGACCTTCGACGGCTGGGGCGGACAGGGCGGCACCACCGCGATCGATTATCGCCCGGTGCACGACTATACGCTCACCGACGAGATCGAATATATCAAGCCGAAGAAGCGCGTGTACTGAGCCGCTTCGCCGGGAATGACGAAGGGCGATCGGTGCGAACCGGTCGCCCTTTTCGTTTGTGCGAGGGCTGCGACAAAGAGTGGTTCGCGCGGAAACGCTGAGGTGAAGCACCAACGACACCGTCCCGCTTCAGGCTATCCGCCCAATCGTCACCCCAGCGAAGGCTGGGGTCTCCAGCGGCTCCTGTCCCGCCAGATCGACAAAGACCCCAGCCTTCGCTGGGGTGACGCATATGGCTGGCAGACCCGAACCTGTCCGACTCCGACCCGCCGGCAATCGGCCGCACCCTCCCACGGAAACGAAACCCCTCCGCGTCTCCGCGCGAACCCCTAACCTTCTTCGCGCCCTTCGCGCCCTCCCGTGAATCAATTCCCTAAAATCCCGGAACCGAACCCCTCCGCCCCCGGTTACCGCCGCCGACCACGCCAGAGGGAACACCCGCCATGCCCGACACCAACGTCAACGACTATCCGCTGCTCGCCCGCCCGCACGTCCATCTCGCCGGTCCGGTCGACCATGCGATGTACGAGAGTTTCCGCAATCAGGTCGTCAACGCCCCCGCCGATGGCCCGCTGGTCGTGTCGATCTCGACGCTGGGCGGCGATCCCGAGGTCGCCCGGGCGATGGGTGACGACATCCGCCTGTTGCGGGACTATACCGGACGCGAGGCGCTGTTTCTCGGCAAGGTCGCGGTCTATTCCGCCGGGTCGACCTTCATGTCGGCCTTTCCGGTCGAGAAGCGCTTCCTGACCAAAGGCACCCGGCTGATGCTGCACGAGCGGCAGATGACCAGCACGCTGGAACTGTCCGGCCCGCTGAAAATGCTGGTGGCGACGCTCAAGGCGAAGCTGCACGAGATCGAAACCTCGGTCGAGATCGAGGAAGAGGGCTTCCGCGCCATCGTGGCCGGATCGCAGGTCCCGTTCGAGGAACTGGTGCAGAAGGCCCCGGCCAACTGGTATATCGGCGCGGAGGAAGCGAAGGCACGCGGCCTGGTGCTGGACGTGATCTGACGCGCAGGCGTGGACATACGCCATCGTCGTCACCCCAGCGCAGGCTGGGGTCTCCCCCGACTCTATCGTTACGCTCCGCCACAAGGAGATCCTAGCCTGCGCTGGGATGACGTGATGATCGGGGCGTTCACGCCCACTGGCCAGCACCCCGAAAATCCCCCATCATCGGAACATCATGGCCGATAACGACACCATCCTGACCGCCGCCCGCGACTGGGCCGGCGCGACCCTCGCGCTTGCGACCGTCACTTCGACCTGGGGTTCCGCCCCACGCCCACGCGGCAGCCACATGCTGGTCCATCAGGACGGCCGGTTCGAAGGATCGGTGTCGGGCGGCTGCGTCGAAAGCGACATCCTCGCCACCGCCGCCGAGGTGATCGCCGGCGCGCCGTTCGCCATCAAGCGCTACGGCGTGGCGGATGCTGCTGCGTGGGAAGTCGGCCTGCCGTGCGGTGGCGAGATCGAGGTGATGGTCCAGCGCGTCGATGCAGACGGCTTCGACCCCGCGCTGTTCGATGCGATCGCCGCGGCGGGGGCGGAGGGCCAGCCGATCACCCTGTCGACCGATCGCACCACCGGGCGCACCACCATTGGCGCGGTCGAGGGCGCCTTTGCCAACCGCTACGACCCGCCGCGCCGTTTGCTGATCGTCGGCGCGGTGCAGATCGCGCAGGGATTGGCCGGCATGGCGCGCGAACTGGGCATCGCGACCACCGTCATCGACCCGCGTGCGCGCTTCCTGACCGAGGAACGCTTTCCCGGCGTCACCCTCGACGATCGCTGGCCGGACGAGGCGGTGCAGGCGCTGAAGCCCGACGCTGCGACCGCGGTCGTGACCTTGAGCCACGATACCAAGATCGACGACCCCGCGCTGGTCGAGGCGCTGAAGACGCCCGCCGCCTATATCGGCGCGCTGGGATCCAGGCGCAGTCACGCTGCCCGGCTCGAACGCCTGTCCGCCGCCGGGGCCACGGGGCTGGAGCGGATCGATGGTCCGGTCGGGCTGGACATAGGGGCGATCGGCCCTTCGGAAATCGCGCTGTCGATCGCGGCGGCGATGGTGAGGAGCTTTCATGCGCGCTGAAGATGCCGTCCTGATCCTGCTGGCCGCCGGACGGTCGCGGCGGTTCGGCGATGCCGACAAGCTGGCGCAGCTGTTCCTGCACAAGCCGGTCGCGTATCATGTCGTGACCGCGCTGGAGGCGATCCCGTTCCTCGGCCGCGTCGCGGTGATCGACGGGACGGCATTGGACTTTGCGTCGCGCGGGTTCGACGTCATCGTCAACGACGATCCGGCGGCAGGCATGTCGCGTTCGGTCCAGCTCGGCCTGCGCGCGGCGCGGGCGAAGGGCGCGAAGGGCGTCGTCATCGCGCTGGCCGACATGCCGCGCATCACCGCTGCCCATGTCTATCGCCTGCTCGACACCGCCCGCGACGATGTGGATGCCGTGGTCGCATCGAGTGACGGCACCAAGCCATGCCCGCCGGCGGTCTTCGGCGCGGGCCGGTTCGATTTTCTCGAATCGCTGGAGGGGGACGCCGGCGCCCGCGATCTCGTCCGCGCCGGTCGCCATGTCGTGACCACGCCCGCCGAACTGATCGACATCGACACCCCTGAAGACCTCGACCGCCTGCGCGCCATCGCCGAGGCCCCGGAACAGCATGACGCGATCACCCTCCCGCAGGCGGAGCCATGGTGGCATTCCAAGCCGGAATGATTTTCCTACAGCGGATGCTTTGAGTAGCCTCGCGGGAATGGGTTCACGCGAAGGCACGAAGGCGCCGAGAAGAAGGAAGGATTTCATCGCGCAGAGGGGCGGAGGGCGCAGAGAAGTCGCGCCCGCCGCGATAGCGGTTTTCTATCGGGAAGCCGAAAGAGAAGGGTTCGCCATAAAGGCTGACGCCGCCGGCTCCACCACTCCTTAGCGTTCTCCGCGCCTCCGCGCCTCCGCGTGAAAACGATCTTTCTAACCGCCAGCCCCCAAACGTCGCCCCAGCGAAGGCTGGGGCCTCAAGCGGCTCCTGACCCGCGCTATAACCGGGAGGTGCCAGCCCTCGCTGGCATGACGTCCAGTTCGAAGCAGACAGGACCGCTATCAGCACAAAACGCCGCAAGTGTGAACTTTGTGAACTTTGGCCTCAGGCCATCGCCGCCTGCGCGCCCTTCAGATCCTCGACGAACCGCGCAAACTCTTCTTCCGCCTGGATTTTATCCGGAAGCCGCAGCAAATAGCTCGGATGGACCGTGATCCACGCCGCGCTGCCGTCCGCCAGCGTCAGCACCCGTCCACGCTCGCGCGAAATGGTCACCGTCTTCCCGGTCAGCGACCGCGCCGCCGTCGCGCCCAGTGCCACCGTCATGCGCGGGCGCAGGATGCCGCGCTCCTGTTCGATCCACCAGCGGCAGGCGTCGATCTCGCCCACGCCGGGCTTGGCATGGATGCGCCGCTTGCCGTGCGGCTCGAACTTGAAATGCTTGACCGCGTTGGTGACATAGACCCGCGACCGATCGATCCCGGCTTCGGCCATCGCGCGGTCGAACACCTGCCCCGCCGGGCCCACGAACGGCCGCCCGGCCAGATCCTCCTGATCGCCCGGCTGTTCGCCGACCACCATCATCTCGGCATCGACCGGCCCTTCGCCGAACACCGTCTGCGTCGCCGGCTGCCATAGCGGGCAGCGCTGGCATCCCATCGCCTCGTCGCGGAGCGCTGCCCAGGCACCCATGCTATTGCCGCCGGGGGCCGCCCGTGCCGTCTCGATCATCGCCGCCTCGCGTGCCTGTGCGCCCGCGATCAGCGCCGGGACCAGCGCGGTTTCGGGCATGTTCTTCCAATATTTGCGTGGCATCTCCTTCAGCATCGCACCCGTCTTCAGCCGGGCAGGATTGAAGATCGACGCGTAATAGGTCTTCCACACCTCCTCGACCGGGTCGCCATCGGGGGCGTCGGCCTTGCTCGCGCCCGGCCCTTCCGACAGCGTCTCCCCGTCCCAGTGGAGCGACATGTCGGGCGTCAGGATCGACCAGCGCATCGCCGCGAACCGGTCGACGAAGAACCGGCCATTATGCCGGACGATGTGATGCTCCGGCTCGAACCACGCGACGAAGCGAGTGCCGCCGTCGTCCTCGGCGACTTCACGAAAGCGCAGGAAGGCGCGCATCTTGTGGATGTCGCGGCGGACTGCCTTGGCCATTTCCTCCAGCCGCCGCATCGCCGGGTCGGCCTTGTCGTCGATCAAACGGGGTTCGGCGATCAGGCGGACGAGCATCGCATACAGGAGCGCGAACCGCGCAGGGTCGGCGTGCATCGCCACCGTCCGCGCGAGGTCGATGAAGGCGCGGGGCACGCGCGGGGCGGGGGCGTCGCTGGTGACGATCGCCTCGTCGCCGAACAGCTCGGTGGGCAGGTCGCCGACCTGCCACACCACCTCAGCCGGGCTGACACGCTGCGCGGCGAGCGACCGGGCGGCATCGCGCCACCCGTCGAAATCATCCGCCGCCGCCAGCGCCGCAACCCGCATCAGTCGCGGTCGTCGCCTGCTTCCGACGTCTCGGCGATCTCCAGTTCCTTGGGCTTGCGCTCCTCGAACACCTTGGCGATGCGCGCTTCCTCGGCATCGCTCAGTTCTTGCGCCGCGGCGGGGAACATCTCTTCCTCCTCCTCGTCGATATGATGTTCGTAGCGGTGGCGCATCTCGGCGAAGCGGTCGTTCCACTCCTTGCTGCCGGTGTCGAGCTTGGCGATCTCGCCCAGATAGTCGTCGATTTCCTTATGCTCGGACACCGAATGCCGCGCCTCGTCGCGCAGGTCGGGATTGGCGAGCATCGTGGCGTAGAGCGCTTCTTCTTCCGCCGCGGCATGGGCGGAGACTTCGACGCGGAACGTCTCGAACAGTTCGACGCGCTCGTCGCCCTTGGCCGCGTCGATGCGCTTCAACAGATCGCGGTGGCGATCGTGATCGGCCTTCAGATCGGCATAGATGCGGGCGTCGGCCATGGGGAATTCCTTTGCGTGGTTCGACACCAGCAACGGCGGCGGAGGGCGGAGGTTTCTCTTGCGAGCGGTTTTCACCGTCAGCCGAACAGCTCCATCTGGGCCGCCTTCTTCGGCGCGACGATCGGCCGCAGCTCCGCCCGGTCGGCCAGCACGACCGGCCGCCAGTCGTCGGCGATCAGGAACGGCCGCACCTTCGCCACCGATACGGTCAGCCGAGCGACATCGGCGATCGCCAGCCGCCGCCAGCGCCGCGCCGACAGGATCGCGTTCACCGCCTTCACCCCCAGCCCCGGCACCCGCAGCAGCATTTCGCGCGGGGCGCGGTTGACGTCGACCGGGAAGTGGTCGCGAAACTTCAGCGCCCAGGCCAGCTTGGGATCGATATCGAGCGGCAGCATCCCCGTCGCATCGTCCGCCGCCGCCCGCACCTCGTCCGGCCGATAGTCGTAGAAGCGCATCAGCCAGTCCGACTGGTACAGTCGATGTTCGCGCATCAGCGGCGGACGTTGCAGCGGCAGGACGGCGGAGGCTTCGGGGATCGGGCTGAACGCCGAATAATAGACGCGACGCAGGCCATAGCGGTCGTAGAGCGTCGATGCCTTGCCCACGATGTCGCGATCGGTCGCCGAATCCGCGCCGACGATCATCTGCGTCGACTGTCCGGCGGGCGCGAATTTCGGTGCAGACCTGTAGCGTTTGCGCGCGTCGCGTCCGTCCTCGATCGCATGGGCGACCTTGCCCATCGCCCCCTCGATCTGCGGTGCAGACTTTTCCGGGGCAAGGCGCTTCAACCCGCCGACGGTCGGAAGCTCGACATTGATCGACACCCGGTCGGCATAGACCCCCGCCAGATGCACCAGCTCGGGGTCTGCGTCGGGAATGGTCTTGAGGTGGATATAGCCGCGGAAGTCGTGATCCTCGCGCAGCGACCGGGCGACCTCGACAATCTGTTCCATCGTATAGTTGGACGATCCGATGATCCCCGACGACAGGAACAGTCCCTCGATATAGTTCCGCCGGTAGAAGCTGAGCGTCAGCGCGACGACCTCCTGCGCGGTGAAGCGCGCACGGCGGACGTTCGACGATTTGCGGTTGATGCAGTAATGACAGTCGAAGATGCAGCTGTTGGTCAGCAGGATCTTCAGTAGCGAGATGCAGCGGCCGTCGGGGGCATAGGCATGGCAGATGCCCATCCCCTCGGTCGATCCGATCCCCTTGCCATCACGCGAATTGCGCTTGGCAGTGCCCGACGACGCGCAGGACGCATCATATTTGGCGGCATCGGCCAGAATCGCCAGTTTCGCACGGGTGTCGAGCTGCGCCATGCGTTCGATATATGTTCTAAGCCGTTGCGCGCCAAGGGGTATCAGGGAAGCGCGTCCGCCAATGCCCGGCGCAGTGCGGTGACTTCGGCATTCAGCGCGACCAGCCGTTCGGGCGTCATCCCGCTGCGCGCGACGACGGTCGGGGCGAGGCACCCGGTTTCTGCCCAGCGCGCGCGACCAGCCTCGGTCAGCCGGACCCGCACCTGCCGTTCGTCCTCCGGATTGCGCAGACGGGTGACCAGCCCGGCCGCCTCCATCCGCTTGGCCAGCGGGGTGATCGTACTCGGCTCCAGCGCCAGCCGTTCGGCGATGGCGCCGATCGTCAGCCCTTCATCCGATTCGCTCAGGCTCAGCAGGACGAGGAACTGGGGATAGGTGATCCCCATCCGGTCGAGCAGTGGCTTGTAGGTCCGGTTGATCGCGATCGTCGCAGCGTAAAGCGAGAAGCACAGCTGTTCGTCGAGGGGCAGGGGCGTGGTCATGCCTCCCGATAACATGATTGCTTGTCGCGATAAATAATTCTGGACAGGCACTGCCGGCAAGCCTAGATCGTTATCGCGATAAATAACTGGAGCATCTGCCATGTCGGTCGACGTCAAGTACAGCACCACTGCCACCGCCACCGGGGGCCGTGAGGGTCATGCACGCAGCGAGGACGGCCGGTTCGACGTCAAGCTGTCGACCCCGCGCGAACTGGGCGGTGCCGGGGGCGATGGCAGCAACCCGGAACAGCTGTTCGCAGCGGGCTATGCCGCCTGCTTCATCGGCGCGATGAAGGTCGCCGGCCAGCAGCTGGGCATCAAGGTGCCGAACGACGTCGCCGTGACCGCCACGGTCGGCATCGGCCCGCGGTCGCT
>CAJYRU010000210.1 GCA_913777295.1 uncultured Sphingomonas sp.
CGCGCTTCCACCCGTGCCCAGATGGCGGAATTGGTAGACGCACCAGCTTCAGGTGCTGGCGATCGCAAGGTCGTGGAGGTTCGAGTCCTCTTCTGGGCACCATATCTTGTCAGCGGTGCATCGCGGGTTGGCGCAAGGCGGCCACTCCTGCGATGAACCGCAGACTGCTGGGGCGTCGCCAAGCGGTAAGGCACCGGTTTTTGGTACCGGCATTCGTAGGTTCGAATCCTGCCGCCCCAGCCAGTTTCCAAAAAGCGCTCTTTTCAGCGACCTATATCGGTATTTCGACCGATTGTGGGGCAGCCTTGTTGGGCTTCGTGTGATCCCCGCTTAATCGGCCGTTTGCAAATTTCCGCCACCCGACGATAACTGGAGACAGAACGGGGGAGGCGGGGACGGGATTTGCAAGGCTGCTGCTGAATGATCCCCGACTTCAATGACGGCGGGGTTCTGCCACCCTTCGTAGGTGGTGATGCAACAGGCGCGCTTCTGCTGCCGCGTTCGCCGTACCGCGCAACCATGCTATCGGTGGTGGAGCGTTTCGCGACCTCAAGGGAGCGCGGTGCAATCCTGCGGGGCCTCATCGGACTACGAGCGGCCTTGCGAGCGGCTGGGCTGACCGAAGGCCTTCAATGGATCGATGGCAGCTTCGTGGAGGATTGCGAGACGGTCAAAGGCCGCGCGCCTGGGGACGTCGACGTAGTTAATCTGCTGCGCCGTCCGGCCGGTCTCGGGGAGGACGCCGCGTGGATGGCTTTTCTCGCTGCCAACATGGCTCTAATCGACCCGGCCCAAACGAAGGCCACATTTCATTGCGACGCTTACTTCATCGACCTGGACACCGACCGGGCGTTCGTCGTGGAGCAGACTGCGTATTGGTTTGGCCTGTTCTCCCACCCGAGAGACAGCTTCCGATGAAAGGGCATGGTCCAGCTGGAGCTAATGGAGGATGATGGACCGGCAGAGGCTGCCTTGGATGCATTGGAGGGAGCGTGGTGACTAAAATCCACCGGGACGCCCTACGGAGCGACATAGCTAGCGTTCAGGGCCTCTTGGAGCGCGCGCGGGGGCGTGATCCTCTAGGTGAGATTAGCCTAGGTGCCCGCCTGCGGGAACTTGAGGTTCAACTGCGCGCGCTTGAGCAAGCAGTTCCGGTTACCGCCAATGTGGCTCTGGTATTTGACGGGGCACCCGTTTGGGGGGGGCGTCCGCTATCGACGCCGACTTCGCTGGATAGGCACTCCAAGATTACCAGGAACTGATTACGCGACAGGTGGCTGCTGTTGCCGGGGGTGGCCTCGGCACGCGGGGTCCAATCCCCGCCGCGATCCGGCAGCAGTCCCGCCTCAACATCACAGCATTGGTTCACGGCTCGTTCGGGTTCATGCTTGAGGAGAACGATGAAGGGCAGCAGCCCTTGTTCGAGAGCCCAACGCGCGCGGCGGTTCATAAGGTCACAGACCTGCTTCAAGGTGTAGCAGCGGCGGATGATGGCTGGTTTGAAGGCCATTTGCAGGAACTCGACTTTCGTCTGTTCGCCAGTCTCAAGAACTTTATATCCACTCTTCACAAGGGCGGCTCGACACTGAAGCTCTCCGAGGAGGAACATGACCTCCGGCTGACGCCTGCAGAGGTTGCGCGGGCTTACGAGAGGGTGTCTCAAGTTGAAGTAGATGAAGTCGAGGAGACCGCAGAAGGCGAGCTTCTTGGGATCGTCCTATCGCGCGGAGGTTCGAGTTTAGGACGGCGGATGGAGATGTGGTTAGTGGGCGAGTAGCCGAGAACCTAAGTTCGGATTACTTGGAGCGGTTAGAGCGTGAGGAGCTGATCGGGAGCAAAGGATGGCGCGCCCTTATCCGCACGAAGACTGTAACGCGTCCTGACGGGCGTCACAGTTCCATCACGCGAGTTCTGTTCGACCTTATTCAGGCCTGACCCTCGCAGCGCCACCTAGGGCGTTCGAGGAAAACGCGAGCGTCCGAAGGACAGACAGGCGTTGAGAAAAAAGCAGGGCATTGGACCCGCTCGCCTAGTCTGACGGCGATCCATTGTGGGTCCTCCAGCCGTCCCAGCAGGTTGCGGACAGAGGAGGAGTGTCACACTCCACCACTCAGGGTCACGATGCCTCGACCGTTCAGCTCTCGCGCAATGGCGGGCAGGGAAGTGGCCCCGCTTGCCCGAATGGCGGAGATGACTGGCAACAAGTCCGCCGCCCGTTCCTGAGCATTCGCGCGGATCGCGGCCACTGCCGCTCCGTTGCCCTCAGAAGCCCTTTGGAGCGCCGCAGCGCCGTTGGGGTTGCCCGGCTTCACACCGCGCGCCTTTGCGGCTGCTAGTCACGAACTAGGCTGTTAGTCGCAAACGATCGCAGGCGATCTTCGACGCTTCCCGGACATGACGCTCGCACGCTTTCGCCGCTCCCGCAGCGTCACCTTTGGCGATGAGGTCTACGATGCCCGACAGCCTTTCCAGACCGGCGGCCTGACGCCCGACCACAGAGAGGGTCATCGCGCGCAACTGGCTGATCCTGCTGTTCAACCGCTGGACGATCTCCCAGGCGATGTGGTGGCCACCGGTCTGAAAGATGATCTCGTAGAACCGCATGGTCGCGCGCAGAGCGGCGATCGCGCTGCGATCCTTATGCGCTGCGGCGATGTCCGCGAGCGCTGCCCTGAGTGCTTCGATCGTTGCCTCGTTCGCGACCCGAGCACATGCTGCAACTGCAGACGCCTCCAGTTGAATGCGGATATCGTAGATCTGCTCTGCCTGGTCGACTGTGATCATGCCCAGGCGGGGTCCCGACGGCGTCCCTTCGACCAGACCCTCCGACTCCAGGTTGCGGATCACCTCGCGGATGACCGATCGGCTGACCCCCAGGCGTTCGGCAAGGCTGCGTTCGACCAGCCGCTCCCCCGGTGCGATACGGCCCTCCAGGATAGCGTCGCGAACACGATCGAGTGCGATCAAACGCAGCGTCTGCGGTCTCGCTTCAATCCGATCCAATGAATTGTTCTCGTCGGCCTGCATCATACGCCCTCCCTTATACGCCTTCGTAAAAGACGGATTGTCATTATTCAATCCGGTGGTATACCAACAGACACCATACAGATAGGAGGGCAGCAGGGCATGGCTCTGACTATTCGCAAAATCGTCACGTACCACGAGGAAGTGCGGATCGAGGGCGGCAAGGAAGCGGAAACGCCGGTAGCGACCGTTATGGTCGCGGCCGTGGTCAAAAATCCCTGGGCCGGTCGCGGGTTCGTCGAGGACCTGCAGCCCGAAATCCGGGATGGCGCCTCCGACCTCGGCGCGCTGATCGTAGAGCGGCTTACCGCGGCGATCGGTAATGCGGAACGCATCGAGGCATATGGCAAGGCGGCGGTCGTCGGCGCGGACGGTGAGATCGAACATGCCTCTGCGCTGATCCATACGCTCCGCTTCGGTAATCATTATCGCGAGGCCGTTCAGGCCAAGTCGTACCTCAGCTTCACCAACAAGCGCGGCGGGCTGGGTACCTCCATCCAGGTGCCGATGATGCACAAGGACGACGAGGGTCAGCGCTCGCATTATATCACGGGTGAATTCTCCATCTCGGACGCGCCGCTCGCCGACGAGATCGTGATCGTCCTGGGTGCCGCCGATGGTGGTCGCGTCCATCCCCGCATCGGCAACCGTTACCTGGATCTGGAGCAGATCGCGGCGGAAGAGGCAGCGCGAAAGGCATCGTAATGGCGGTGGCGATCGATCTGGTGAGGCCGCCGTTGGCGTATGACGACACGGGGGGTGAGGGGCCCCCACTCGTCCTCATCCATGGCGTCGGGCTATCGCGCAACATGTGGGCGGCGCAAGTGCCGGCGCTTGCCGCGCGATTTCGGGTCATCGCCGTTGACATGCCTGGTCATGGCCAGAGCCCTGCGCCGTCGGCCCAGGCCGGGCTTCGGACGTATGCGGATCGTGTCGTGGCGGTGCTCGACTATCTCGGTGTCGACAAAGCCATCATCGTGGGCTTTTCGATGGGGGCGCTTGTTGCCCGTGCCATGGCGCTGCATCACCACGATCGCGTAAAGGCGCTCATTCTCCTCAACGGCGTCTTTGATCGGTCGCCGGACGTGAGCGCTATGATCCTGGCCCGTGTCGATGACGTGCTTGCGGAAGGGCCGGGGGCAAACATCGACGGCGCGATCGAACGCTGGTTCAGCCCCGAATTTCGCCGGACGAACGAACGCTACCTGAGCGGGCTGCGCAAGCACTTCGCGGGCAACGACCCGAAAGGCTATGCGATCGCCTATCGGCTGTTCGCGACCGAGGATCGATATGGTGAGGCCCAGCTGGCCACCATCGATGTGCCCACCTTGGTCGCGACTGGTGAATTCGACGTCGGCTCGACGCCGGCGATGACGAAGGCGCTGGCAGCGCGCATTCCCGGAGCGATATGGCGGATCGTTCCCGATGCCCGTCACATGATGCCGGTCGAGATGCCGGACGCCACCAACGCGCTGCTGCTCGGATTTCTGACCACGGTCGAGCAGGGTGGATCTTTCGGAGATCGAGGATGACCGACACCAACTTTCAAATGCTCGTCGG
>CAJYRU010000211.1 GCA_913777295.1 uncultured Sphingomonas sp.
ACCAGCACCCACACGATCGCGGGATAGCTGTGCAGTTCGGGATCCAGCCCGGTGGTTAGCGGCCCCTGCAACCCGGCCCAGATGCCGGCAAGGCTGGCGAGGACGCCGAGCGCGAGCAATCCGCGCGCCACGCCGACGCCACCACGCCTGTTGCTCTCCCGCGCCGCGACCGTCGCGATCCAGCTGATCGCCGCGACGCCCAGCGCGACCATCGGCCAGAAGGTGCCGGGACCATCCATGCCGGGGCCGGAGGGCGGAAATTCGGGATGCACCGTCCAGAAGAAATAATAGCCGAACACGAGGCCCGAAAAGGCGGTGGCATCGGCCATCATCGTGATGAACATCGCCCACCATCCGGGCGCTGCCGAGCCGGAGACATACAGCGGCAGTTCGATGCCATGCCCGATCGGCTTGGACGGCTTTTCCGGGATTTCGGCGGTGCCGGTCCACAGCCAGTACAGGACGAAGCCCAATGTCGCGATCGCGCCGGCCAGCGACCACCAGTACAGGTGGTAGGTGGTCAGGATGAACACACTGCCCAGCGCAATCGCGGTCAGCATCGGTACCCAGCTGGGGGTGCCCAACCGCACGACATAGAGCGGACGCGCGTCGAGGACGGTCGTCACGATCGTCTCGCGCCGGCCTTCCTCCGCATCAGGCAGGAAGAAGCGGCCTTCGTCGACCTTCGCTACGAAATCCTTCTGGTCCCAGATCGGATAGCGGCTCTCGATCAGCGGCACCGAGCGGATGCCCCAATCCTCGTCATCGGGATGCGCCAGCCATTCGAGCGTGCCGGCGTTCCACGGGTTGCGCGGCGCCTTGGCCCGCCACGGCGAGCGGGCGAGATCGATGCAGACGACCAATGTGCCTAGCGCGAAGAGATACGCACCCATGGTCGAGGCGAGGTTCAGATAATCGATGCCCAGTTCGCTGGGATAGGTGAACACCCGGCGCGGCATCCCGTACAACCCGCTGAAATGCATCGGGAAGAAGGTCAGGTTCGCGCCGACGAACAGCATCCAGAACGCGGTGCGGCCCATCCGGTCGGACAGCTTCTTGCCGGTAATCAGCGGCCAGTAATAGTACAGGCCGCCGAACAGCGGCAGCAGGGTTCCGCCGATCAGCACGTAATGCAGATGCGCGACGACGAAATAGGTATCGTGCGCCTGCCAGTCGAACGGCGCGATCGCGACCATGACGCCGGTCAGTCCGCCGATGACGAACACCGCGAGTGATCCGCTGGCATAGAGCAGCGGCGTCGACCACTTCACCTTGCCCGCCCACAATGTCGCGATGAACGCGAAGATCTGGATACCGGTCGGGATAGCCACCGCTTCGGATGCGGCGGAGAAGAAGGCGAGGCTGATCTTGGGCAGGCCGGTCGCGAACATGTGGTGGACCCACAGCCCGAACGACAGGAACGCGGTGCCGACCGCCGCCAGCACGATCCACGGATAGCCGAGCAGGTGGCGCTGGGCAAAGGTCGGGATCATCATCGCGAACAGCGCGATGGAGGGCAGGAAGACAATATAGACTTCCGGATGACCGAAGATCCAGAACAGGTGCTGCCACAGCAGCGGATCACCACCGCGGGCCGCGTCGAAGAACGGCCAGTTGAGCAGCCGCTCCATTTCGAACAGCACGTCGCCCGCGATCAGCGGCGGGAAGGCGAACAGGATCATCACCGCGACGACCAGGATATACCACGCATAGAGCGGCATCAGGTTCAGCCGCATCCCCGGCGGGCGGCATTTCAGCACGCCGACGATCAGCTCGACCGCCGCCGCGACCGACGACACTTCGATAAAGCTCAGGCCCAGCATCCAGATGTCGGCACCCAGCCCCGACAGGTCGGTTCGCGTGGTAAGCGGCGGGTACATGAACCACCCGCCATCGGGCGCGGCGTTGAAGAAGATCGATCCGCCGACGAACACCCCGCCCAGCAAGAACGACCAGTAACCGAAGGCGGAGAGGCGGGGGAAGGGCAGGTCGCGTGCGCCCAGCAACTGCGGCAGCAGGATGATCGACACCGCCTCGAACATCGGGACGGCGAACAGGAACATCATCATCGAACCGTGCAGCGTGAACAGCTGGTTGAAGCTGTTCGCCGAGACGAGATCGTTTTCCGGCACCGCCAGCTGGGTGCGCATGATGAGCGCCAGCACGCCCGCGAACAGCATGAAGCCGAACGCGGTCAGCGTGTACCACGCCCCCACCCGGTTGTTGTTGCAGTCGGTCCAGCGCAGGAAAATGCCCTGCGGCGCCTTCCATACGGCACGCAGCCGTTCCTCCTGCGCGGCGCGGAGCGCGGGATCGTCTTGCGCGTGCAGGCTCATTTCAGGCTTTCCAGATAGGCGGCGATCGCCTGTGCCTCTTGGCGCGACAATTGCGGATAGGCGGGCATCCGCGCGCCGGGTTTGACCGCGGGGGCATAGACGATGAAGCTGACCAGCGCGTCGCGGGTCATCGGCGTCGTCCCCGCGCCCAGCGACGTGCGGCTGCCGATATGGGTCAGGTCAGGCCCGATCTGCCCACTGGCGGGGGTGCCGGCGATGGCGTGGCAACCGGTGCAGCCATTGGCGGCGAATGCCTGTGCGCCGGCGGCGGTGTCGGCTGCCGGGGCGGCGGGACGGCGTTCGTTGGCCAGCCATGCGTCGAACGCCGCCGGCTCCATCGCCACCACGTCGAACGCCATCAATGCATGGCTCAGCCCGCAGAACTCGGTGCAGACGCCGCGGAACCTGCCGGCCTTGGTCGCGCGAACGACCAGCGTGTTGGTCCGGCCGGGGATCATGTCCATCTTGCCGGCAAGGCCCGGGATCCAGAAGCTGTGGATCACGTCGCCGGCTGTCAGGTCGAACTGTACGACGCGACCGACCGGGATACGGATTTCATTGGCGGTGACGACCGGCGCGGCACCCGGCGGCTGGTACCGGACCCGCCACCAGAATTGCTCTCCCTCCACCGCGATGCGCAGGTCGCCCTGCGCCACGGGCAGCGGCCGCATCGCCGGCAGGCTGTAGAGCAGCAGCCCCAGCAGCACGACGACCGGCACCACGCCGCCCAGCCAACCGACCAGGCGCATACCGCCCTTCAGCGTCAGCCTGCCCTCCGGCGCCCGCACGGCGGTAATCATCAACGCGGCAACGCCGGCGGCAATCACGATCGCGCCGATCAGCATGATGACGGTCAGATGGCGGACGGTGGTGGCTTCGTCTCCGAATACGTCGAGCGCCGACTGGTGGCGGTTGCACGCCCCCAGCAGCAGCAACGCGGCTGCACCCATAGTGGCTTTGACGCCGCGCATATTCCCCTTTCGCCCCGCGCCGGATTATACGGCACGGTAACGAAACGAGATTTCAGCGTCGGCGTTCCATCGTCACCGTAATTGGTTCGCTTCGCGCCGGGATGTGCAGCCCGTCCTCAGCGATCCGGGCCGGTTTGCCGTCGATCGTCGCGCGCCCGGCTTCCCCGTCCAGGGGCCAGGGCAAAACGAAGCCGCCCGGCGGTGTTGCCCCGCCGCCGATGGTGGCGACGACTGCCTCCCCCTCGGCCCGGATTGCGAGGTCGACCTTGCCATACGGCGTTCGCAGCCCGCGCACGTCCGATCCGGTGCCCGCCAGCCAGTCGCCGTCCAGCCCCCCGGCCAGCACGATCGCCTTCCGCTCCTGATCGACATAGGCGAACAGGTCGAGCGCGGCGCGGATATAGTCCGACGCGACCCAGGCGTGCGGAACGTCGCCCAGGAACCGGATTTCGCGCGGGTCCCGCCCGACCACTTCGGCCCAG
>CAJYRU010000212.1 GCA_913777295.1 uncultured Sphingomonas sp.
GCAGGCGTTGCAGATCGGCGCCGCTGACCGCGGTGATCGAGATCGGCACGTCGAGCAGCCGCTCGGCGCGGCGTTGCGCGGTGACGACGATGTCGCCCTGCGCCACGTCGCCGGTCTGGTCGGTCGACGAGGACGATTGCTGTGTGGCGGCGGTGTTGCCCGACGCGGAGACGGCGCTCTCCTGCGCAAACGCGGGCGTCGCCGCCGCCATCATCGCCACGACCGATGCGGTCCGCAGCCAGTGCATGTCGCTCATCCCCACGTCCTCCATGTTGCGGGCTACAGCCCTCCCCGTCGTTCCGCACGGAACGGATATGCCGTATGAATGCATGCGAATGCATTCTTGAGCAAGAGCTCAGTTAACAAATATTGCTATCCAGTTACGGCAATCGCATGATTATTGCCTCCTTACCGCTGCGAACGGGTGAAGTTGCAAGCCACCATCTGGCCCGGAGCCACTTTACAAACGCATGCGGATGCAATCTACTCGGGGGCGGAGGCCACCCATGATCGACCGTGACGAACCCGCACCGACCGCCGCGGCGCCGCCGCTGACGCGCGCGCGTCGCATGGCGATCTTCGCCGCCCTGATGATCGGCGAGTTCCTGTACGGCTGGGCATGGAACAGCGTCGACGTACTGCGGCCCTTCCAGCGCTCGGCGCTGGGGCTGACATTGGTGCAGGCCGGGTCGACCTATTCTGCGCAGGGCGCGGGGGCGCTGATCGGTGCGGTGCTGATCGGGCAGCTGGCCGATCGCTTCGGCCGCCGCCGCATCCTGGCCGCGATCATCATGGGATATGGCGTGTCTCTGCTCGCCGGGCTGCTGGTTTCCAGCTACCCGGAATTGCTGGCGCAGCGCTTCACGCTCGGGCTGTTCACCGGCGGTATTTTCCCGGTCGGGGTCAGCATCTACGTCAATCTGTTCGAGGAGCGGTTGCGTGGGCGTGTGGCGGGGACGCTCAACGCGTGTTTCAGCTTCTCGATCGTCGCGCTGGGGCTCGCACTCGGCGCGCTGGGCGGGCACGACTGGCATCTGCTGCTGTGGCTGGGCGGGGTGCCGCCGCTGGTGCTGGCGGTGGTGATGCTGGTGTTGATCCCGGCAGGCTCCAGCGTCGATCGCCATGCCGTCCGCGCCGCGAAGCTGCCGGTGCGCGAGCTGTTTCACCCGACGGTCCGGCGCCAGACGTTGCTGCTCGCGACGATGACCGGGCTCAATTTCTTCGGTTATCAGGCTTATAGCGGCTGGCTGACGACCTACCTGACCGATACTCGCGGACTGTCGGCGGCGGTGGCGGGCAATCTGGTTGCGTGGCAATTCGCCGGCAACATCGCTGGCGGCTTCGTCTGGGGCTGGGCCGCGGATCGCTTCGGGCGCCGCTTCAACGCGACCGGCTTCCTGATCGCATCGGTCGCGATCCTCGTCTACCTGGCAATGCCGACCAGTCTGCTGCTGTTCCGGATCGTCGGGCTGATCTATGGCGCGATGTTGTGTTCCAGCGTGATCTGGGGACCATGGCTGGCGGAGCTGTATCCGCCGCATCTCCGCTCAACCGCCGCCTCGATCTTCAACTGGGGGCGGATCATCAGCTTCTTCGCGCCGCTCATCACCGGCTTCCTCGCCGACCGCTACGGCCTGACCGCCGCGATGGCGTCGGCGGCGGCGGCGTTCGGGGCTGCGGCGCTGATCTGGCTCAGCCAGCGCGAGACGCTGCCGTCGCGGATCGCCGCGCCGCCGATCGCGGTGCCGCCTGCGATCGACCCGTCGTTCGTCCCTGCCGAGGCTGCGCGGCGCTGACCCCGGTGCCGGGCGGTCCAGCGCGGGACCGCCCGTCCACCGTCACGCGGCAGTCGCGGCGGCCTGGTGGAGCCGGTCGACGCGGACCTTCGCCGCCTTCATGTGCCCGTCCAGCCCTTCGCTGGCACTCTGCCGCGTGGCGGGCGGGCCGACCTTCAGCACCGCTTCGTCGGTCAGCCATTGGTGCGTGGCAATCTTCACGTAGCTGCCGACCCACAACCCGCCGGTGTAGCGCCCAGCCCCCATCGTCGGCAGCGTGTGGTTGGTGCCGACGGTCTTATCGGAATAGACGACGCTGGCGTTCTCGCCGATGAACAGCGAGCCGTAGTTGCGCAGCTTTGCCGCAATCCCGTGCGCGTCCTGCGTATGAACCTGTAGGTGCTCGGCCGCGACATGGTCGGAATAGGCGATCATCGCCGCTTCGTCCGCGCACAGCACGATCTCGCCGTAATCGGCCCAGCTGGTTCCAGCGATTCCTGCCGTCTCCAGCGTCTCGAGCTGGCGGGTCACTTCGGCGGCGGTCTGCTCGGCCACGGCGCGGTCTGTGGTGATGAGACCGACGCGGGTGCGGACGTCATGCTCGGCCTGCGCGAGCAGGTCGGTCGCGATCAGCCGCGGGTCGCCGCTGGCGTCGGCGAGTACGAAGATCTCGGACGGACCGGCGAGCTGGTCGATCCCGACCGGCCCGAACACCTGCCGCTTGGCCTCGTTGACGAAGGCATTGCCAGGACCGACGATCTTGTTGACCTGCGGCACGCTCTCGGTGCCGAACGCCATCGCCGCGATCGCCTGCGCGCCGCCGATGCGGAAGATGCGGTCGGCGCCGGACATATGGCAGCCTGCGATCATCGCGCGGTGCGCATTGGGCGGCAGGCAGGCGACCACCTCCCGGCACCCCGCAACCTTGCCCGGCACGATCGTCATGATCGGTGCCGACAGCAGCGGAAAGCGGCCGCCAGGCACATAGGCGCCGACGCGGTCAATCGGAATGACGCGGTGCCCAAGGTGCAGCCCGGGCAGCGGCTCGACCTCGAGTGGCAGGATCGTCGAAAGCTGTGCCTCGGCAAAGCGGCGGACGTTCGCTATCGCGAATTCGGTGTCGGCGCGCGTTTGCGGATCGAGTTCGGCGACGGCAGCCTCGCGATCGGCCATCGACACCTCGAACACGTCGAGATCGGCATTATCGAACTTCTGCGAATAGTCGCGCACCGCCGCATCGCCGCGCGCACGCACGTCAGCCAGGATGCCCTCGACCAGCCCCGCGACGCCCTGCTGGTCGCCGATCGAGTCACGTGCCGGTGCCTTGACATAGACTGTGGTCTGCTCAAACCCCTTCGGTGCCGCGTCGGCCATTCCGTCCTCCTCTTGCAAGCCACAACATGGCGTGACGGATGCTTATTGAATTCGAATTCACATGTCACGGGGGTTAGGTGGCCAAGTCAGGCAAGAAAAGCGTGAAGGCCGGTGAGACCGACACGCCAGTGGCGTTCGGCAGCGTGCGCCGCGCCACTTCCTACGACGTCGCGCGGCTGGCGGGCGTGTCGCAATCGGCGGTGTCACGCTGCTTCGCACCCGGCGGCAGCATTGCCGCGGCGACGCGCGAGAAGGTGATGAAGGCCGCGACCGAACTCGGCTATCGCCCCAACGCGCTGGCGCAGGCACTGATTACCCGCCGAACCAATCTGGTCGCGGTGTTCATCTCGCGCCTCACCAACCTTCATTATCCCGAGGTTCTGGCCGAGTTGAGCCGCCGCCTGACCGACCGCGACATCCGCGTGCTGCTGTTCGCCCTGACGGCGGAGAGCGAGATCGACTCGATCCTCGAGCAGGTTTGGCGGCACGACGTCGATGGCATCATCTCCGCCGCGCGGCTCGATAACGACCAGATTGCGGGCATTCGGCGCCACGGTATCCCGATGGTCCTCTACAATCGGACCGCGGGCGAGAATTTGACGCCAAGTGTCTGGTGCGATTCCGCCGCCGGGGAGCGTGATCTGGTGGACCGGTTGCTGGCTGCGGGGCATCGCCGGTTCGCCGTGATCGCCGGACCGGAAGACAGCGCCGTCGGAGAGGAACGGCGGCAGGCCGCACTCCAGCGACTGAGCGAAGCCGGAATCACCGACACGCCGGTCGTTCGCGGCGATTTCAGCTACGCCAGCGGGCGCGACGCGGTCGCCACCCTGTCAAGGTCAACGCCGTCGCTGGACGCGGTGATCTGCGTCAGCGATGTAATGGCGATCGGCGCCATCGACGGCTGCCGCTTCGATCTCGCCTTGCAGGTGCCCGAGGATATTTCGATCGTCGGCTTCGACGGGTCCGAGCCGGCCGGCTGGATGAGCTATCAGGTCACGTCGATTCGGCAGCCGGTGCGCCGGATGACCGAAGCGGCGGTGCAGATGTTGATGGAGCGGATCGAGGATCCGTCGTTGCCCGCAGAGCGCCGCTCGTTCGTCGGCGCATTCATACCGGGCCAGTCGGCACGCCTCTGAACCTTTCGCGTCCTGCATTCGGATGCATAATTATGTGGACAGCATTCGAATGCACCGATAGCTTTTCGTATAACGGCGGCGTGATCCGCCATGCACACAAGGGGACTGGCATGACCAGACGGGTAGCAAGCGGCATTTCCCTGACGATTCTGGCAGCGGCGCTCGCGGTGCCCGCCGCGGCGCAGACGGCCCCGGTCGACGCGCCCGCCGGATCGGCCGAACAGTCGCCCGCCGCCGCCGACACCCCCGCCAGCGCCGCATCGGAAAGCGCATCGACCGGCGCGCTGGGCGACATCGTTGTAACCGCCCAGCGCCGGACCGAGCGACTGCAGGACGTACCGCTGTCGGTGACCGCGATCGGTGCGGCCGACCTGGACCGCGTCCGGATCACCGACGCCAGCCGCCTGCAATTGCTGTCGCCCGGCCTGACGTGGGGACAGCAGGGCTCCGACTCCTTCCCCGCCATCCGCGGCGTGCGCACGCAGCTGGTGAGCGCGCAGAGCGATCCGGTGATCGGCTTCTACCTCGACGGCATTTACCAGAGCCGGACACAGCAGCAGAGCATCCCGCTGTTCGACGTCGCACGCGTGGAGGTGCAGCGCGGACCGCAGGGAACGCTGTATGGCCGCAACACCTTCGGCGGCAATCTGAGCGTCACGACCAACGCCCCGACGACGAAGTTCGAGGCGGGCGTGAACGGCACGATTGGCAATTACGACCTGTACCAGTTTGACAGCTACCTGAACGTGCCCGTCAGCGATGCGGTGCAGCTGCGCGTCGCCGCCTATCACAGTCAGCACGATGGCTATGTCCGCTCGACAGAGGGATTCCGTCTGCTGGACGAGGATCAGACCGCGCTGCGCGGCTCGATCGCGATCGCGCTGACTCCCGACATCCAGATTGACGCACGCGGCGGCTATTGGAAGCGGGACAATACCGGTGGCGGTGCCTATGGTTACCGGGTCGGCGGCACGCTCATCAACCCGGCGACCGGGCTGCGCTCGATCAACGGGCAGCCCTATGCAGTCAATCCGAGCGCTCGCAACGGCAGCAACATCGTGAACGGCGTCGACATTGGTGTATCGGTCACCGACGATCCTTATACCAATTCATGGGATTACAAGCCGTTCGAGCAGCTCGATCAGGCGTATGGCAGCGGCTCGATCGCCTTCAACCTCGGCTTTGCAACGCTGCGGTCGATCACCGGCTACACCGACTTCCACGCCTATCGCAGTGCCGATCTCGACCAGACGAACATCGTGTTTCCCGCCGCCGGCCAATCGGGCGGCTTTGCAGCGTCGGGATTGCAGGCGGCGAACACCTACACCACCTCGCTCACGCAGGAGGTGCAGCTCGCCTCGGCGGGGTCGTCGCGTTTCGAATGGATCGTCGGCGGCTATTACTTCCATGACAGGATCACCGAATATTACCAGCAGGTCTACACGACCTCCGCGACGCGCGGCACGCAGTCGCGCACCGACATCAACACCAAGGCCTATGCGGCTTACGGACAGGCCAGCTTCGCGATGGTGCCCGAGACGCTGAAGATCATCGGCGGCGTCCGTTATTCGGACGAGAGCAAGGGCTATGTCATCACCAACTTCACCGCACCGGCGGGGACGTTCGATTTCAGCACGCAGACCGCGGCGCGCGCGACCGGCGAACCAACGTTCGACAAGGTGACGTGGAAGGGTGGTATCGAGTACACCCCCAATCGCAAGATGATGCTGTACGGCACGGTATCGACGGGATTTTCGTCGGGCGGCATCAACAACAATTCATCGAATGCCGCGATCCCGTTCTCCTATGCGCCGCAAACGGTGACCGCCTATGAGGTCGGTAGCAAGAACACGCTGATGAACGGGCGGATGATCCTGAACCTGTCGGCCTTTTACAACGACTACAAGGATCTGCAGATCACGATCCTCGATCAGCGCACCAACCTGTCCTATTACGCCAGCGCGGGCGCGGCGCGCAGCTACGGCGCGGAGATCGAGCTGCGCACCCTGCCCGTCGATGGCCTGCACGTCGACCTGACCGGCGCGCTGCTGGATGCGAAGTTTACCGCCTACACGCGCCCGAACCCCTTCTACACCGCCGCGAACGGCGATCCGCTGACCACCAACCTGGCGGGCAAGGACGTGCCGATGTCGCCGACCTTCAAGGGGACGGCCAGCGTCTATTACGACCTGGACATGGCGAGCGGGGCTCGGATCACGCCGGCGGTCAACATGCTTTATTCGAGCGCTTACTATTCGACCGACTACAACACGGCGATCGACCGGCAGAAGGCCTATGCGCTGCTCGATGCCAACCTGCGCTGGACGTCGCCGTCGACGAAGCTCTATGTCGAGGCGTTCGGGACCAACCTGACGAAGCAGGCGGTTCTCTACAGCTCGACCGTCGGCAACAATCAGCGCATTCAGCAATCCTACGGGCCGCCGCGTGTTTATGGCGTGCGCCTGGGCGTCCGGTACTGACGCGCGTGGCCGCCGCCAGTCTGCCGGCGGTCGAGGCCGCACTCGCCGGGGTCGCGCCGGTGGCAGCTTCCGGACCAGTTGCGACCGCACGCCCGCCGCTGACGCGTGCGATAGTCGCGTTCGCGTTCCTGATGGTGGCGGAATTCTTCTACAGCTGGGCGTGGAACAGTGTCGACGTGCTGCGCCCGTTCATGCGCGATTCCCTCGGCCTGACACTCACGCAGGCGGGGTCGGGCTATTCCGCGCAAGGCGCCGGGGCGCTGGTAGGGGCGGTCGTGATCGGACAGCTCGCCGATCGTCACGGACGCCGGGCGATGCTGGCGATCGTCATGCTCGGCTATGGCGCGACGCTGATCGCCGGGAGCTGGGTCGACAACTACGCCGCCTATCTGGCGCAGCGCGTGGTGCTGGGCCTGTTCATGGGCGGGATCTTTCCGATCGTCGTCGGCATCTACGTCGGATTATTCTCACCCACCGTCGCGGGGCGGCTCGCCAGCCTGATCAATGCGATTTTCTCAAGTGCGATTACGGTGCTTGGGCTCGCCAGCGGCTGGGCGGACGGCGACTGGCGCGCTTTGCTGATCGTGGGCGGGTTACCACCGATCCTGCTCGCCGGGCTCGCGCTGGTGCTGATCCCGCGCAGCGTCGATGCGCGCAGCCGACCGGCGGACCGTTCGGCCCGGCTGCCGCTGCTCGATCTTTTCGCCCCGGGGTTGCGTGCGCGAACGATCGCGTTGGCGGCGCTGACGGGCCTGAACTTCTTCGGCTATCAGGCCTATAGTGGCTGGCTGACGACCTATCTGCGCGACGTGCGCGGGCTGGATCCCGCGGCGATGGGATCGCTGGTCGCATGGCAGTTCGGCGCCAACATCGTCGGCGGCTTTGTTTGGGGGTGGGCCGGGGATCGCTTCGGACGCCGCTTCAATGCACTTGGCTTTCTCGCGGCAGCGGTGGCTATCCTGCTCTACCTGTATGTCGAGACCGACGCACGGCTGCTCGGCTGGATCGGGGTCGTCTATGGTTTCATGCTGTCGGCCAGTGTCATCTGGGGGCCGTGGCTGACCGAGTTGTACCCGTCCCACCTAAAGTCGACCGCGGCGTCGATCTTCAACTGGGGAAGGCTGGTGTCGTTCTTCGCGCCGCTGGTGACCGGGTCACTCGCTGCCCGCTTCGGGCTGGGCGCGACGATGGCCAGCGCGGCGGTAGCCTTCACGCTCGCCGCGCTGCTTTGGCTGTGGCTGCCCGAGACGCATCGCGCGCCGTTGCTGCCGGGCCGTCGCGCCTGACCGGTCAGCCGCGCGCCGCCACCACCAGCGCCGCCGCACCCGCCAGGATGAAGCCATGGTCGGACCCGAGCAGGAAGAAAGTCGCGCCCTGCGCGCGCCACTGCGGAATGTCAGACGAGCGCGCCAGGAACATGCCGACCGGCACGCCATGACGCCGCCCGGCGGCGCAGACCGCCTCGACCGCCGCCAATACGCGCGAATCGTCTTGAGAGTCCGCGCCATAGGCGACGGTCAGGTCGACGCGCCCCACGAACAGCGCGTCCAATCCCGGCACGGCAGCGATGGCATCGATGGCATCGACCGCCTCGGGATCCTCGATTTGCGCGACGACGACCGTCCGCGCCGCCGACCCCGCCAGATGCGCCGCCATCGAGCGGGTGGTGTAGCCCGCCGCGCGCGACGACCCGGCATAGCCGCGCCCGCCACGTCCGTATTGTGCCATCGCCACAAGCGCCTGTGCCTCGGCAACGCTGCGGATGTGCGGCGCGACCACTCCCGTCGCCCCACAATCGAGGGCGTTCAACACGTGCTCCGGCGTCACAGCGGGGATGCGGACCAGCACGTCCATCTGCCCTGCCCGCGCCGCCAGAACGCAGTGGTCGATCGCCAGCCGATCGAACGGCGCGTGCTCGGCGTCGAGGCACAGACAATCGAGCGCGGTCAAGGCCAGCACCTCGACGGTAATCGGCGATGGCGTCTTCACGAACGTACCGACGATCGTCTCGCCAGCCGCCAGCCGCTGCTTCAGCGTGTCGCTCATGCCGTGCGCCACAGTCGCGCGCTGGCGCGCGCCGCTCCTTCGGCCAGCGTGGCCAGCTTGGCATAGACGATCTCTGGATCGACCGCGCCGAAGCCCGCGAAGGTGGAGAAACCGCAGTCCGTGCCGGCGATCACCCGCTCCCGACCGACGATTGCCGCGAATTGCTCGATCCGCTGCGCGACCACTTCAGGATGCTCGATGAAATTGGTGGTTGAGTCGATCACGCCAGGGATAAGGACGCGATCGTCGGGGATCAGCGCGGCAAGATCGCGAAACGCCTGCCAGTCGTGCTGATGACGGGGATTGGAGGTTTCGAAGAGCAGGCCCTGCGGCTTTGCAGTCATCAATACCGGCAGGATCGTCCGCATCTCGACATCGCAGTGATGCGGTCCCTCGTAATTGCCCCAGCAGACATGCATCCGCACACGATCGGCGGGCACGTTGCGCAGCGCGTGGTTCAAAACCTCAACATGGCGCGCGATCAGCGACAGATAGTCGTCATCGCTGCGGTCCTTGTACATCATGTGCCGCCCGAGCCCCAGGTCCGGGCTGTCGAGCTGCAGGACATGGCCCGCCGCGACGATCGCCTCATATTCCGGGCGCATCGCCTCGGCTAAAGCCTCCAGATAGTCGTCCTGCGTGGCATAGTGCTGGTTCGGCTGAAACAAGGCGATGACGCCTGGCGAGGCGGCATTCATGAAGCTGCCGGCCGGCGGGTGCGCCGCGAGCGCAGTGTCCAGCCGCCGCAAGTCGTCCGTCAGCGGTGCCAGCGTCTTGGGCGCGATCGGGCCGACGCAACATGGCCGGCGATAGGTCGGGGTGCCGCCGCTGGAGGCCTGCCGCTTCAGAAACGAGGGGAACGCCTCCAGATCGGCGGGCGGCGTGCGCGGACTGTCGCCATCGAAGCCGGTGATGCGATCCTTGATGTACGTGGCGTAGGAAATTTTCGCCATCTCGCCATCCGACACCACGTCGACCCCGCAGGCCACCTGTCGTTCGACACAGGCGTCGACCGCCTCGGTCAGCACCTCGTCGAACCGTGCCGCATCGACCGGCTCGCCCTGTTCATGCGCGAAGATCAGCTCGGTAACCGCTGCGCTGCGCGGGAGCGAGCCGACGTGGGTGGTCAGGATTCGGTCAGCCATGATCGGGTTCCTTAACAGCAGGTATCAATCGGCGGTCCATCCGCCATCGACGATCAGGCTGGTGCCGGTGACCAGTGCCGCCGCATCGGAAGCGAGATAGACGACCGCCCCCATCAAATCCTCGACCGTGCCGAGCCGCCCGAGCTTGATCCTGTCGAGCACACCGGCGCGAAAGGCGGCGTCCTCGAAAAAGGGCTTCGTCATCGGCGTCTCGATGAAGGTCGGCGCGATCGTGTTCGAGCGGATGCCGAACGCGGCCAGATCGAGCGCAAACGCCTTGCTCATCCCCTCCAGCGCCCATTTGGATGCGCAATAAAGCGAGCGGTTGGGGCCGCCGACATGTCCCATCTGGCTGCCGATATGGATCAGCACCCCGCGGACGCCACCGCCGATCATTCGCCGTACGCACGCCTGCGACACGAAGAA
>CAJYRU010000213.1 GCA_913777295.1 uncultured Sphingomonas sp.
AGCAGCG
This sequence comes from uncultured Sphingomonas sp., assembly GCA_913777295.1. Classification (GTDB taxonomy): domain Bacteria; phylum Pseudomonadota; class Alphaproteobacteria; order Sphingomonadales; family Sphingomonadaceae; genus Sphingomonas. The sequence goes on from CAJYRU010000213.1 coordinate 8, forward strand.
AACCGAGCCCGGTCGCGACCGCGATCAGCACGCCGCTGGCGATCAGCTGATGCTCGCCGATCCGCCGCCGCACGTCGGTCCAGTCGAAGCCCGACGCGAGATATTGCAGCAGGATGGCGATCGAGAAGACCAGCGCCGCGATGAAGCCGCCGCCCGGCTGGTTGTGCCCGCGCAGGAAGATGTAGACGCCGACCAGCAATGCCAACGGCAGGAGCAGCCGCGTCGCCATCACGAACATTATCGGGTGGCGCTCGGGCGAGAAACGGTCGCGCGACCGCCATGCGCGCAACCGCCGCCCCGCCACCCCGTGCGCGGCCGGTTCGAGCAGCGCGAAGATCGCCAGACCGGCGATGCCGAGCACCGTGATCTCGCCGAGCGTGTCGAACGCGCGGAAGTCGACAAGGGTGACGTTGACGACATTGGTACCCCCGCCGCCGGCATAGCTGTTGTCCCAGTGGAAGCGCGCGATCCCCGCACGCTCCGGACGGGTCATGATCGTCCAGGCCAGCCAGCCGGTGCCGAGCCCGCCCGCCGCCGCGATCACGCCGTCACGCACCCGCCGCGTCGCCCCCGACAAGCGCGGCGGGTTGCCGGGCAGCAGGTGCAGCGCCAGCAGCATCAGCAGGATCGTCACCACCTCGACCGCGATCTGCGTCAGCGCGAGGTCGGGGGCGGAAAGGTGGACGAACGCCAGCGCCACCACGAGCCCAATCACGCTGATGAAGATCAGCGCGAGATAGCGCCGCCGGTCGACCGCCAGCACTGCGCCGGTCGCCACCACCAGCGCCGCCCAGACGACGATCGCCACCGGCGCGGCGGGGGTGGTCGCGCGCGTGCCCGGCGCGATCCCGAAGCGCAGCGCCGCCTCGCTGCCGAGCGCCAGCGCGACGAGGAACAGCATCGTCAGATAGCGTTGCAGCGACGCGGCATGGAGGCGTCCCGACAGCTGCCGCAGCTTGCCGACCGTCGCGGTCATGCCGCGATCGAACAGCCGCTTGGCGTCGGCGGCAGGCAGCCGGGCCACCACGGCGGCGACCGCGGCGTACCGCCACAGCAGCAGCACCGCGGCCGCCACCGCGCCGAGGCTCATCAGCAACGCCGGATTCACGCCATGCCACAGCGCCAGATGCAGTTCGGGGCGCGCGGCGCCGGTCACCGCCGCGCTGGCCCCTGCGACCAGCGGCCCGGCCAGCGTCATCGGCGCCAGCCCGAGGGCGAGCGCCAGCCCCGCCAGCACCGCCGGCGGGCCGAGCAGGATCGCGCCCGGATCGTGCGGCGCGGCGACCACACCGGTGCGGCGCGCGCCGAAAGGCAGCGCCACCGCGTAACGCAGCGAATAGGCCGCCGACAGCAGCGCGGCCAGCGTCGCCAGCACCGGCACCAGCAGCCCCTGCCCCGCCCCGCCCATGTGCGCGCTTTGCTCGAGCATCATTTCCTTTGAGATGAACCCGCCGAGCGGCGGCAGCCCGGCCATCGCCGCCGCCGCGAGCACGCCGAGCGTCGCGGTCAACGGCATCAGCGCGGCGAGCCCGCCGAGCCGCCGGATGTCGCGCGTCCCGGTCTCGTGATCGATGATCCCGGCGTGCATGAACAAGGCCGCCTTGAACGCGGCATGGTTGAGGATGTGGAACACCGCCGCCGTCGCCGCCGCGGCGGTGCCGAAGCCGAGCAGCATCACCATCAGCCCCAGCTGGCTGATCGTCGAGTAAGCGAGGATCGCCTTGAGATCGTGGCGGAACAGCGCGACGCCGGCCCCGAAGATCATGGTCATCAGCCCGACCGCGGTGACGATCACGAACCACCCTTCGGTCCCGGCGAGCACCGGCCACAGCCGCGCGAGCAGAAACACGCCCGCCTTCACCATCGTCGCGGAGTGCAGATAGGCGCTGACCGGAGTCGGCGCGGCCATCGCGTGCGGCAGCCAAAAGTGGAACGGGAATTGCGCCGACTTCGTGAAGGCGCCCGCGAGGATCAGCAACAGGATCGCGGGGTATAGCGGGGACGCCTGTATTAGATCGGCGCGCGACAGGATCGTGGCCAGCTCGTAACTCCCCGCCGCCTTGCCGAGCAGCACCATCCCCGCGATCAGCGCCAGCCCCCCGCCCCCCGTGACGGTCAGCGCCATCCGCGCGCCCTGCCGCGCCTCGGCGCGATCACGCCAGAAACCGATCAGCAGAAACGAGGCGAGGCTGGTCAGCTCCCAAAACACCAGCATCAGCAGCACGTTGCTCGACAGCGCAATCCCGACCATCGCGCCCTGGAACAGCATCAGGAATGACAGGAAGCGCGCGGTCGGCTCGTCCTTCTTCAGATAACCCTGCGCATAGACGACGACCAGCACGCCGATCCCGAGGATCAGCCCCGCGAACAACAAGGCCAGCGGGTCGAGCCACAGACCGAGATTGAGTCCCAGCGCCGGGAGCCATGCGATCCGCACCGCGGGCGTGCGCCCGTCGAGCGCGGCCCCCGCCTGCGTCAGCAACACCGCCAGCCCGCCGGCGCTCGCCACGGCGGCGATCAGCATGTGGACGCCACGCGCCGCGTGCCGGGTCAGGGCCAGCAACATCGCCGCGACGAACGGCAACGATATCAGGGTCAGCAGCGCCATCCGCATTCTCCCCGATTATGCGCCGTCTGGCCCCGGTGCCGTCGAACTCGCGGTCGCCGGGCAGGGCTCAGGCGCGGCCGCCGCGGCGGGGCAGACGATGCGCGCGGCGCGGTACGAAAGATATCGCTCGGGCAGACCGATGCTCCAGGCACAAGGGTTCGGCGTTGGCGGCCCGACCAACGTGAGAACCTGCCCGCCTCAACATCCTGCGGACACCCGGCATGTTTATGACACAACGTCGCGCGCCTTCACAACCCCGCGGTGCCGTGGCGCCAAGGCTTCGGCGCGGCCTTTCCGCCAGCCGTCGGGTGGCGCCAGCACAGCGTTGGTGAGCTGCGGCGGGCTTCGGGAGCCTTGAGCGCAAGATGGACGGCGAGCGGGCGCGAGCGCAGCGTCAGGCGAAAGCCGACCGACCGACCGGCCGACCGGCCGACCGGCGGCGGTGGTGCGCCTCGGCGAAACGAGGCGGGCGCGACGAAAGCTTCGTGACGACGGGCCCGGCCCGCGCGGCGGCTCCCCCGAGCACGGCCGGGCTGGACGCGCCGCCGCGCTTCTCCAGCCCGCGCGTTGGGGGCATTCTCCGGGTACAACCGGGGATTATGCCAATTCAGGACGGCTCCCGCGCTCGCGGTTGCGCAGCACGCCGCCGACCAGCCCGAACCCCAGCATCATCATAAGCCAACTCGCCGGCTCCGGCACGGCCGGGGCGGCAAAGGAGGCATAGATGTCGGAACTCGTCGCCCGGTAATCCGGCCTTTTCAACACGTCGAACGAGATGTTCCAACCGATCGCATCGAAGGCGGCCAGATCCAGCGCGGTCACTTCGCCCATCTGTCCATAGCCCATCGTCGGGTCCATGACACCAAGCTGCTGGTCGCTGCTTGAGTCCTTCCAGTGCGACGCCTGACCGCCGTCGCCGTTATAGCCGCCGGTAGCAAAGCCGTTGCCGAACAAGGCGGTCTTGCCGCCGTCGATCGAGAAATAGCTCTCCGTCCCGACCGAAAGATCGAGCACGCCGTCCCGTCCGCCAAGCAGACCGCTCGGGTCCTTGCTATAGCGGAACATATCGAGCGCGCTGTAGATCGCCGCCTCGTTCACGCTGGCGCCCAGCGTCCCCGCCTCCGCGCCGTCCGGATAGCTGTAGTAATCGATCGTATCGACGCCAGAGACGAAACCCAACGCATGACCCATCTCATGGATCGCCGTGCCGATGAAGTCGATGCCGTTCGCCGCGATACCGTCGCTTGGATCGAAATCGAATGTGAACCTGCTGCTGAAGGCCATTGCGCCATCCAGCGCGGCGGCGGACGCATCGGTCGACGCGCCGATGGCTTTGAGCACCGCCGTATTCAGCGAGAGCGTCCGGCTGCTGACCGTGTTGCCCGGAATATAGGTCTCGTTCCGCGCATCGTCATTGCCATCGGCATTCCGTCCGCTGGAAATGAAACTGACGCCGCCCTGCTCGTTCAGGTCGGGCAGGATCGCGGTCCGATCCAGCATCGAACCACTCCGGCTGCGACCGACGGCGCTTTCCCAGTCGCGGACGTCATATTCGACGACGCTTGTATCGGTCGAACCGAGCACCCCATCCGCCAAATAGGAGAAGCGGACACCCAGATTGATCGTGACATCGTTCGCCAGCACCGAACCCCAGTAAGCGGCTGCGATGTTGAAGCCCTGTTCCGCACGCGATCCCGCGACGCCTCCGATATCCACCAGGTTGATGGTCGCGGCATCCCCGATCGCCGGCGCCATCGCCATCAGCGCGGCACCACAGGCAAGCATCACATGTCGTACGTTCCGTCGCATCGCTGTCCCCCTTTTCAGGTCCGGTGCCGACCGGACCCACTCGGTTTTTTCATGATGGATGAAGGGTGCCCGGACCGCCGCTCCCACGCGTTTGACGCGAGCCGGATCTGCGCCGTCCCCGACGGCCGGGCCCCATGCGCTCCGTTTCAGAGGTGCGCCGTCAGACCGGCACGGATCACCCGGCCCCTGACGGTGTAGTAGGCCGGATTGGTGTTCCAGGACCCGTTCCACAGCGCGCCGTTCTCGAGCAGCGGCGGATCCTTGTCGAACAGGTTCTGGACGTTGAGGCGGAGGTCCAGAAAGCGGGTGACCCGCACATCGGCCGACGCATCGAAATAGCTATAGGCCGGGATGCGGCTGACCAGCGGAAACGGTACGCCGACCGGCCGCGACAAGCTGGTCAATCCGACCGCATCGTTGTAGCGCCAGGTCAGCCCGATACCACCGCGATCCTGCGGCATCCGCCAGCGCAGGCCGACGACATGGCGCCATTTGGGCGTCGGGTCGCTGCACAGGAACCCGAAATAGCCCGAGCAGGCTCGCATCGGCGTTCCCGGCGCGATCTGCAGGTCCTGGCGGGTCGCCAGCGTGCCATTCAGGTTGATTGCAAACGAACCGATGTTGCCTTGCAGGCCCAATCTCTTCGGATCGAGTGCATAGTTGAGCGCGAAATCAACGCCGCGGCTATGGACGTTGCCGCCGTTGGTCCAGCGCGCGTCGATGTCCGTCAGGACGCCGGTCCTCGGATCGCGCCGATAGAAGCGGCACCAGAACGAAACGCGTTGCGTGTAGCATCCATCGAAAGCCATCTGCCACCGCGCCGACTCAAAGCCCTTTTCAACGTGGATGTCGTAAAGGTCGATAGATCCCGTCAGGCCGGGCACGGCGGTCGGCTGCAATACCAACCCGAGCGTATAGCTGCGGCCGCGCTCCGGCTCGAGGTGCGGATTGCCGCCATAGATCAGCCGGCCCGGGCACGCGCCGTTCCGGTCGCAGCCCCGGTAATCGGTCAGCGCGTCATATTGCTCGCGCGTCACGCCTCCGAACTGGCATTGCTCGAAGGTGTAGCGGGTCTTCGCGCTGCCGTCGTGCGGCGGTGCGCACAGATCGAGCGCCATTGTATTACCCTGATAGGTCTCGGCCTCCAGCCGTTCCAGCATCGCCACCCGGACCGCGCGATTGACGCTGCCGCGCACGCGCACGCCCTCGACCGGTGCGTAGCTGCCCTCGACCTTCCAGGTCGGCACCAGCCGGTCATAAGTGGTGTAGCGGGATAGCCGGTAGCCACCGTTGACGGCCAGGGCGTGAACGAACGGCTTGTCTTCGACCAACGGGACGTCCAGCTCGCCGGCAATCTCGCGGACGCGCGCGCCAGCGGCATAGTTGTGCACGCCGTCTAGCCCTTCAGTACCACCTGAATCGACATGGATGCGGCGCTGCTCGCCGACCAGTGCGAAGCCGATGCCGCTCTGCGCCCACGGGCTTTTCAGCCCATAATCCTCCAGCGTGCCCGAGAGGACGCCGCTGAGGATCTCGCTGTCGCGCTTGTCGTGGAAGACGCCGTTCGCGGTGAGCCAGCGCCAGACTTCGGGTGCCAGGGTGGCATTCGCCGAGAAGACATCGACCGGCAGGCAGGTCGGGTCGGTACCGTCGATCTTCGACAGACAGGTCGGCACGCCATTGACGTTGCGAACCTGCAACCCGCGCGGCAGTTTATCGCCCGAGGAGTTATCGTTGCTGTTGATCATCGCATTGGAGAAGCTGTTGCGGGACCGCTGATACCCCGCCTCGAACCGGATCTTGCCGGTGACCGGTCCGGAGAGTTGCGTCGAGCCGCGCCAGTCGGTCAGCCTGGGGATCAAGCTTTCCGGCGCCGCCGGCCGCCAGATCTGCAGCGAGACGGGATCGGACAGGACCGGCTGACCTGCCGCCTCGCCGCACAGCAGCTCCGCCTGCTGCTGGCCGAGGAACGGATTGTCGCAGTTGATCGAGGCTCCTTCGGCGAAATAGGGATAGGAGCTCTGTTCCGACTGGGCGGCCTGCCGGTAATGCGTACGCAGGAAGTTGATATCGAGCCGAAGCGATCCGGGCAGGTCGGCGGTGACGAAAGCGCCAGCCGTCACCGTGGTGTCGGCGCGTTGCAGATAATCGTGATTGGGCGTCCGGACCATGTCGTTCTGATCGAAGGTACGCCAGACGCGCGAACCGTCGCGCGCCAGCGCGAAATCCGTTGGGGAATCGCCGATCGTGAATTGACCGAAGCGCGAATATTCCTGCAGATCACACGACCAGTGATCGTTGCGGATCGGCTTGGCGCCAAGCGGATTCATCAACAGCGGACATGACACGGTGTCGATCGACGAGGCCCGGATCGGCTCGACATGGCTCCATCCGACAAAGCCGCTGATGTTGAGACGTTTGTCGAGCAGATCGGTACCGGCGGCAAGCGAGGCATATTCGTCGCTTCGCCCGAAATAGCTGCGCGGCGGCAGGCGATAGCCCGCCGCACTCGCCGCATCGAGGATGGTCCGATTGTCGTTGCGATGCTGGAACGCGTTCGTCTCCGCGTCGAGGACGATGCCGTTGAAGCGGCGCTTGATCACGTAATTGACCACGCCCGCGATCGCATCCGAGCCGTAAACCGCTGAGGCACCGCCCGTGAGGATATCGATCCGTTCGACCAGGGCACCGGGAATGATGTTCACGTCGTTGTCGGCACGCTGCCCGTTGAGCAGGGTCAGGGTGCGCCCGGCGCCCAGCTTGCGGAGGTTGACCTCGGTGCGCTGCGTGATGCCGTTCCCTTGCAGCCCCAGCATCGGCGTGACCTGCGGCATCTGCGACAGCGCATCCTCGATCCGGGCAAGGCCGCGTTCGCGAAGATACGACTGATCGATCGTGGTGATCGGCGCGTTGCTTTCGAGATTCGGTCGGATGATCCGCGTGCCCGTTACGACGATGTCGGAGTCCGGGCGTTCGGACTGCTCAGGGGCGTCGGACAGTGTTTCAGCAGCGGCCTTGTCCTGGCCCTGGCTCATGGACGGGGTCTGCTGGTCGGCCATCGTGGAGGACGCCGCCAGGATGTTCGCACCCTCCGACCCCGACCGGGCCTGCGCCGCCGAACTCGCAACAACCGCGGCGCCACACAAAAGCAAAGCCCTGCAACTTATTAGCATACATTCCCCCGTTCTTCGGCGGGAGAATATTGCGAGCGGCGTCGAGGCGTTGAATAGGTTTTATCTACTCATAATGACAGTTTTCGTTCGTTATGAACTTGGCATAGACGAATCATATGGCAAAAACGATAATCCGACAACCCTGCCTATCCTCAATGGAAGCCGCACAACGCTTTGTTTGACAATGATATTGGACTCCTTTCCAACCCTTTGCCGCCTATTATGATCCACCTTTTTCCACGTCGTGCCGTTGTATATCGACTTCATGTGTCCCGTATTCAGAATTTGCTACGGTTGACACCTTCATTCCTTCAATTAAGTCTTCATCGCGCCGGATTAAAGAGGGGAAAGAAAGTGGAGCGATCGAAGTTTCTCGTCGGCGTAGCCATGCTTGCACTGCTGACAAGCTGTGGGCCGGACGACAAGGAAATGGCACATCTTGTTTCGGGTAGCGGCATCGGATCCTTGCTTGGCGACATTATCCACCATGCGCCGGAACAGGAGGTCTCGTTCGGCTGCCAGGCACGGTCGAACCGTTACCCCTGGGGCAAGGGAGATCTCAGGACTTGGACGCCGAAGGTCGCGAGCGTTCCCGAACATCCGAATGCAACCGCGGGCGCGCCCAACAGCCCGCCGTTCGAAGGGCGCCTCATCCAAGCCTATGGTGAGGATTATGGTCAGGCGCATCGTTCCTTCATCGTCGAAGGCGAGGACGGCTGCCGCCGGCAGTATCTGACCAGCTTCTTCTCCGGCGACGACAACAGCTACATCCAGGCGCAGATCGACCAGCATCCCGCCACCGTCGATACCGCCACCTATGAGCGCGCCTATTACGCCCCGGATGCAGATGCCCCGCTGACCTCTCCGGAGTTGCTCGCCAGCGGGCAACTCCATGTCTACGAGACCCAGCATTTTGCCCTCTGGTACGGCAATGGCGTCGACAGCAGCTACGACTTCATGCGGACGATGGGCTGGGACAATCGCAGCCTGGAAACCGCCCTGCAGGAAACTGGCGAGTGGCTCGAAAAGGCATGGATCATCAGCCGGGACGTCGTCGGCGCACCGATGCCCTTCGCGAACGCCGAGAAGAAGGAGAAACTGATCGTCTTCATTTGCGGGACAGGGCGTCCCAACGTAGAGGATGGAGATCGGGGCGGTTGCGGTGCCGGCTCTGCTGCCGTCATGGGCATCTCAGGCTGGGCGATGAAGAAAGGATCGCAGACCCTCGCCCATGAATTCAGCCACCTGATCCAGTACCGGGCAGGGAACTTCAACCAAAATCCTGGCAACAAAGGCTTTTGGGAGTCCGGCGCCAACTTCAATTCGTTCGTCGTGAGCCCGAGTTTCAACTGGTACGATGGCTATCTCAACCAGCTTGAATATGGCCCGACATTCTCGCACCCGCGTTATGATCAGCATCCGTTCATGACATTCCTCTACGAGAACGACCGTACGCGCGATCTGGTCTGGAGCGTCTGGAAAGCGCCGAAGGAGTCGAACGGCTGGAGCCTCCGTCCCCGCGACTATGTCGATCAGCTCGTCGTCTCGGGTCAGAAGAGCGGGGCCTTCCCGCTTGGCTTCAAGTCCTTCGCCGAGGACATGGGCTGGTATGGCGCCCGCCTGGTGACGATGGACTTCTTCAACCAGCGCCTCCTGCTCGACGGAATGCGTCCGACCCAGACCACCTCGTCGATCGGACACTTCCACACGCCGCTCAGCCGCTCCGCCGACGATCCGACCGTCTACACGCCGCCGGCCGAGCGCTCGCTGCTGCAATTCGGCACCCATATCATCCCGTTGACGCCAGGCGGCGGACGCGTGACGGTCACGCTGACCGGGGGCACCACCAGCAATCAGGCGGCGTGGCGGTTCGCGCTCGTCACCGTCAAGCCCGGCGACGTTCCGGTTTATTCGTCGCTCGCCAAGGCCGAGGGGACGGGCAGCGGCTCGACCTCGCTCACGATCCCCGCCGGCGCCAAGGCCTACCTGGCCGTCACCGCGACACCGTACAAATATGAGAGCCTGCCCGAGCAGCCGGGCGGCAAGCCCGCGGTCGGGACACGCTTCCCTTATTCGGTGCGGATCGAAGGCGCGACGCCGTGGGTGGCAGCGGCGCGGGCCTGCGATCTCGACAGCGCGCCCGGTCTGTGGGCCGGCAACTGGAATCTGAACGGAAACGGCGGGGGCTGGTGGCCCTGCTGAGCCGGCGTCGCCCGGCGACTCCGCAAACGCCATCCCCTCTCTTTCAAGGATGATCGACGGTGAACATCTTCCTCAAGGCAGCACTTGCGACTTCGATTTCGGTCGCCGCCCCGGCGGCGCAGGCGGCGATCACGCATCTCGATATCAAAGATGCGGTGGGCTTCAATGATATCGGTCGATCCGACGACAACACGATCGTCGATGCGCAGCTCGACCCCTATAGCCGGATCAAGGGCATCACTTACTCGGTGCAGCTGACGTCACCGAACGCCATCGGGGGAGCCTTGGTCTGGTTCGGCTCGACGAGCGATGCCTATGTGCAATTCCGGCCCGACCGCTGGAACGAAGAGATCGGCACGGTGGCTTATTCCGGCAAGATCAACCTGAGCGCCCTCGATGCCGACTTCTGGCTCGAAGATGACGGCATCCTCAGGCTGCAATTCGCCGATAAATGGGCAGCTGGCGACAGCACGGACGATGTAACCTATCACAGCACCTGGAATGGCTGGTTCGACATCGACTATGACAGTCCGTCCGCCGTGCCCGAGCCGGCGACCTGGCTGACCATGGTGCTGGGCTTTGCGATCGTCGGAGCGGCGATGCGGCGCCGTCGCCGAAATCGGGCAGCCGGTCGCGGCGGTCTCGATCCGCTCGCCTGCCACAACCGGGAATCGCCGATGCCCGGGAGGTGATCAGCTCAACCCCGTCGAAAGTGCGGCCGAAACACCTATAAGTTTCGATCGAAGCGGGTGTCCCCGGCCTTGACGGCCGGGCACCTCCGGAGCGCAACCACGCTATGAAGGTAAGCGACCCGTCGCGCTTCGGCTCCGGGCCACGAGCTGAGTAGCGAAGCGGCCAGCTTGCAAGACCGGGGCACATCCCTGCCCCACCTGCCCCACCTGCCCCACCTGCCCCACCTGCCAGCAGGTGCGTCTCGCTCGACGGTGCCACCAGCCACATCAACCCCGCCGACGAGCGACGTAGCAGAACGATCAGCCACGCATGTGCGCACACCAACCTGCTATCCCGTCAGCACTTGATCAGCAGCGGGTGCTCTCCGTCGGACGGCTACTGACGACGGCCACCGAGGTACGGCGCTGCCCACTGCAGCCCCTCGCGGGTACCCGCCGTCGGGACATATTCGCAGCCGATCCAGCCCTTGTAGTTCATCGACGCGATCCTGCCGAAGAGCCAGGGAAAATTCAGCTCTCCCGTGCCGGGCTCGTGGCGACCCGGGTTGTCCGCGATCTGGATATGACCGATGCGCGGCAGCAACCGCTCGATGGTGCGCGCAACGTCGCCTTCCATGATCTGCATGTGATAAACGTCATATAGCAGACGGACATTGTCACGCCCGACGCGGTCGATCACCTCCAGCACCCGGTCGGTACGGTCATAGAAATAGCGGGGCACATCGATCCGGGTATTGATCGGCTCCAGCACCAGCGTCACGCCCTCCGCCGCGGCCCGATCAGCCGCCAGCTGCGTGTTGGCGACCAGCGTGTCGGTCCATTGCCCGCGATCGGCATCATCGGGGATCTTGCCCGCCATCAGGTGCAAGATCCGACAGCCGGTTGCACGCGCGTAGGTCAGCGAGAGGTCCACGCTTTGCTCGAACTCTTCGACGCGGCCGGGATTCGCCGCGAAGCCGCGCTCGCCTGCTGCCCAGTCGCCCGCCGGCATATTAAACAAGGCCACGGCCAGGCCGTGCCGCGCCGCCGCTTCAGCCACCGCTTCGGGCGGTTCGGCATAGGGGGAGACGAATTCCACCGCCTCGAAGCCCGCCTCCGCTGCCGCAGCAAAGCGATCGAGGAACGGCAGTTCGGTAAACATCATCGTCAGGTTGGCCGCCAGTCGCGTCATGCGTGCATCTCCTCCGGCAGCACCAACACTGCCCTGAAATCATTGACGTTGGTCCGGGTCGGTCCGGTAAGCAGCAGGTCGCCGAGCGCATCGAACAGCGTGGCGCTGTCGTGCGCGGCAAGAAAGGCGTGCGCGTCCGATGCCATCGCCCCGGCACGGGCGAGCGTGTCCGGCGCGATCAGCGCGCCGGCAGCACGGCTCGCGCCATCTTCGCCATCGGTGTCCGCGGCAAGCGCCCAGGTGCCCGGATGGCCATCGAGCGCGCAGGCGAGCGCGAGCGCGAATTCAGTATTGCGGCCGCCGCGCCCACAGGCGCTGCCCGCGAGCGTCACCGTCGTCTCGCCGCCGGACAGGAACACGGTAGGTATCGCCACCCCTGCCAGGGCCAGCCGCGCCATTTCGGCACCCAGGGCATGACTCTCGCCCTCGAGATCGTCGCCCAGCACAACCGGGGAGAGCCCCAGCGACCGCGCGGCAGTCGCGGCTGCGGCCAGGGCGGCGGCGGGGGTGCCGATCAGCCGGAAGTCGTAATCATCGACGGCCAACGACGATACAACCGGCGCAAGCAGCCGCTCCGCCACCGCCGCCGGCAGCTGATGCCCGAACAGTCCGACGACATGGCTCAGATCCGCATCGGCGGTCGGGTCCGGCACCGACGGCCCAGACGCGATTGCCGCGACATCGTCACCCGGAATATCGCTGATCCCCAGCGTCACCACGCGCGCCGGCCGGGCGGCCGCCAGCAGCTTCCCGCCCTTGATCGCCGAAAGGCGTCGCCGGACCATGTTCATCGTCCGGATATCGAGCCCGGAGGCGAGAAGCAGGCGGCTCACCTCCTGCTTGTCCGCCAGCGTGATGCCGTCGGCCGGCAAGGCCATCACCGACGATCCGCCGCCGGAGATCAGCACCAGCACCAGATCGTCAGGCGTCAAGGTGCCGACCATCTTCAGGATGTCGCGCGCTGCCGTCTCGCTCGCGGCGTCAGGCACCGGATGTGCCGCCTCGCTCACCCTTATGCGCCCGGCCGGTGCGCCATAGCCATAGGGTACGACCACCAGTCCGCTCAGGGCGACGTCGGGCCATGCAACATCGACCGCCGCCGCCATCGCCGCCGCTGCCTTCCCTGCGCCGACCACGACACAACGACCGGTCGGTCGTCCGGGAAGATGCTGCGCCAGCATGTGCGCCGGGTCGGCGCTGGCCACCGCGACGTCGAACAGATGCCGCAACGCGGCGCGCGCCGCATGGTCGGTCCACGCCGACGCTGCAACCTTCGGGACGACGCTCATGCCAGATCAACCGCGACGATTTCGTGGAGCTTGACCTGCGGCACCTCGACGATCAGCCGATCGCCCTGGCGACGGTAGACAGCGTCGCGCTCGGCTTCCAGCAAGCGCACCGCGCCCACCCGGCTGCCGGGCGGAAGCTGTAGGCTTACCTCGTAGGGACCCGCCGGGATCACCTCGCGCATATAGCCGCGCATCGCCATCGGATTGGTCAGGTTCACCAGATGGGCCGCGACCGACGCGCGCTGCCGCCAATAAGCGACGTCGATCAGACCGGGCCCGCTGACCGTCATCGGCTCCGGCGCGTTCGCGGCCCACGCCACCGCATTGCGCAGCACGGCCAGATGGTCTCCGGTCGAGTTTTCCCAAAATGTCCGGTCGAGATCGAACGGGAAGTAAACCACCCGCCCTTTGCCGACAGTGCGCGCGAACACCATCGGCACATCGGTGCTGCGCGCCGCCGTATAGACCTTCTCCATCGGCAGATCGGGGTAGCTCGGCACTGACGTGAAGGCGGCGCGCATGCGCGGGTCGTGCGCGCGGACGTGCACCAGCTTCGTGCCCGCCATGATCCGGGGAGTGTCATCCAGCCCGATGGTCAGCGGGTGAGGGCCGCGCACCGACAGATAGCTGTTGGCGACGCGCTGATCGACCTGCCCTGCATAGTCGCAGCCGAACAGGTCGGCGAGCCCGAAGTTGGCGCGTCGATTGCCCCATTCGTCGCACAATGCCGTCTCATGCGTCGCGACGATCGCGCCGCCGCGCCGGACGTAGCCGCGCAGCGCCGCGCATTGTGCATCGGAGAGCGCGGCGATGTTGGAGAGCACGATGACTCGGTAGCGATCGATCGCGGCCGGCTCGAGCAGCCGTTCGTCGACGAACGCGAACGGCACGCGCGCCTCGACCAGCGCCTGATAGAAACCATTGGTCGCATCGTCCGCGCCGCCCCGCAGCGACTGCGGGTCCTGCGGGCCACCCGCACCATTATCGCGCGGCACTTCAGGCACATAGTAGGTGTTCGTCTGCGCCGAATGGAGCATCGCGACGCGCGACAGATTGTCGGTGTTGCGGAAATACTTCTCGTGCCGCGCGTGCCACGCATAGGAGTCCGCCACCGCTGGTACCCAGCGCTTGTCGAAGACCTCGGCCTTGAATTTGGTCATCCACGGCCGGAACCCGTGCGCCAGCCCGTCGTGCAGATAGGCGCGGATCTCGGTCGGTGCCTGCACGGAATCCATGAACCGATAAGGGGTTGCGGTCTCGCCCACAGCGAAGATGCCGCTGACGGGGCGATCCGGCATCAGGCAGGCGGTCTCCTTGGCGCTGCGGCCGTTGAGCCAGGCGGGTGCATTGCCGCTGCGCGCCTGGCGATCCGCGAAGAGCGCGCGCGCAGTGCGGCGGAGGCGGCGCGGGTCAAGCCTGCCCCACGTTCCGGGCGTGAAAAAGGCCTGTGGGTTCACGCCGGTGACGGTACGCGCCCATAAATCGAGCTGTTCGTAGCGCATTTCGTCATCCCAGACGAGATAGGCGCGCACCGCGGGATCACCGACATCCTTCAGCGTCGCAGGAATCGCCCGACCGCTCGCCG